>CAMWWF010000207.1 GCA_947177885.1 uncultured Lachnospiraceae bacterium | reverse complement strand
ATTGTACTGAAAACAGCGTCCTAATTCAACACTTTTTTTCAGGGCAGTAAAAAGAGCAGCCATGGGATGACTGCCCTTTTTAGAGAAGGTATTTCTTACTTATGGGGTATAGCAAAAAACTATATAATGTATTGGGGGGTTACGAGTATTATAATACCATCTGTATCCCGCTTTGGCTATTCCCATTTTTCACAAATTTTACAAAAACAGTGCTTCTATTTTGTATATTTTTAACAATTCTCTTTTGTGAAAATTAACAAGAAAACAGTGCTTCAAACTCTTCCCTGCCTATTTTCTCTTTTTCCAGCAACAGCTTTGCGCAACTGTGCAGCACCTGTTCATACTCCAGAATGATCTTCTTTGATCTGGCATAGCAGTCGTCTATGATGGTCTTGACCTCTCTGTCTATTTCACCGGACACAGATTCGCTGTGTGACTTCGCGTGTGCCAGATCCCGCCCGATAAAGACTTCATCGTCATCATCATCGTAACAGATGACACCGATATTATCCGACATACCGAATTTTGTCACCATCTTGCGCGCCACCTTGGTAGCCTTCTTAATATCACTGGAAGCACCGGTGGTAATATCCTTGAAAATAATTTCTTCCGCAATCCGTCCTCCCAGAGAAACCATGATATCCTGGAGCATCTGCCCCTTGGTCCGGAACATTTCATCTCTCTCGGGCAAGGGCATGGTATAACCAGCCGCGCCTACACCGGTGGGAATGATGGATACGGTATAGACCGGTCCCACATCAGGCAGCACATGGAACAGGATCGCATGTCCGGCCTCATGATAGGCAGTGATCCGTTTCTCCTTGTCGGAAATGATACGGCTCTTCTTTTCCGCACCGATACCCACTTTGACAAAAGCCTTGCGGATATCCTCCTGCGTCAGATAACCCTTCCTGTTTTTTGCCGCATTGATGGCTGCCTCATTCAGCAGATTTTCCAGATCCGCCCCGGTAAATCCTGCCGTCGTCTGAGCTACCTGCTTCAGATCCACATCTTCTCCCAGCGGCTTGTTCTTCGCGTGAACCTTTAAAATGTCTTCTCTCCCGCCCACATCGGGAGTGCCCACCGCCACCTTCCTGTCAAACCGCCCGGGCCGCAGAATGGCGGGATCCAGAATGTCCACACGGTTGGTGGCCGCCATGACGATAATGCCCTCATTGACGCCAAATCCATCCATCTCAACCAACAGCTGATTCAGCGTCTGCTCTCTCTCGTCATGACCTCCGCCCATACCGGTTCCGCGTCTTCTGGCCACTGCGTCAATCTCATCGATAAACACGATACAGGGTGAATTCTTCTTGGCATCCTCAAACAGATCACGGACACGGGAAGCACCCACACCTACAAACATTTCCACAAAATCCGAACCGGAGATGCTGAAAAAGGGAACTCCCGCTTCTCCCGCCACCGCCTTCGCCAGCAATGTCTTACCGGTGCCGGGAGGGCCTTCCAGAAGTACTCCTTTGGGAATCCTTGCCCCTACTTTGGTATACTTTCCGGGTTCCTTCAGAAAATCTACGATTTCCTCCAGTTCCTCCTTCTCCTCCTTTAGGCCTGCCACCTGCGCAAAAGTGATATTCTTATCTCCCAGCGATACTCTTGCACGGCTCTTGCCGAAATTCATCATCTTACTGTTACCGCCGCCGGCATTCTGGGCATTCATCATCATGAACATGAACACGCCCACCGCCAGCACCACCACCAGTGGCACCAGCGTGGTCAGCACCCAGCTCTCTCTGGGTACATCCTTGACCAGAGGATCAAAGCCATATTCCCTGACCAGCTGCTCCGTCTCCATAATATCCGTCACATAGAGACGCTTCAGCGTACCGTCATTCAGCACCACCCTCAGGTAGCCGGTAGGAGTCTCACTGTTGGGATTTACCTCTACCTCAGTGACCTTTCCGCTCTCTATATCGGCAATAAATTCAGCCCTCGAATAATCCTGCTCGCTGCTTCTCAGAGTACTGAGCACGGCCACCACCATAAGCAGCAACAAAATAAATACAAAATATGAATGAAATCCTCTGCCATTCTGCTTCACTTGCAAGCCTCCTATTTATATTCCGGACCGTCCGGGGTGTTCTCATACTGTCCCCGGACCGTTTTGCTAATCGAATTCCACTACCCCTATATAAGGCAGATTGCGATACCTCTGATTGTAATCAAGGCCATAGCCCACTACAAACTGATCAGGGATCTCGAATCCCGTATAATCCACAAACACATCTTTGACACGTCTGTCAGGTTTGTCCAAAAGAGTACACAGGCGAAGAGAAGCCGGGCCCCTGTCCTGGAGCATCTCCAACAGATAGCTTAAGGTCCTTCCACTGTCCACGATATCTTCCACCACGATCACATGCTTATCCTTCAGGGATTCGTCCAGATCCTTCACGATCTTTACCACCCCGCTGGATTTGGTATCACTGCCGTAGCTTGACACAGACATAAAGTCAAGAGACACCGGCACGGTAATCCTCTTGGCAAGCTCACACATAAAGAAGCTGCCTCCTTTCAGGACACAGATCAGATGTACCTGCTTCCCGGCATAATCCCTGCTGATCTGTTCGCCGATAGCCTGGATGCGTGCATCTACCATTTCCTCCGACAAAAGTACTTTCACATGTTCACTCATCTTCATCCTCCGTTTCGCTGCCGGAGCAGCCCTTCTTTAATTGTACCTGCAGAATACGCTTTGTATTCCTGTCCACCTTATAGTATTCACTGATCCTGCCGCCAACGATCCATAACACATGGCTTCCTTCCGTCAGCAGCGGGAGGGCCTCCCTGTCTTCCCGCGGTATCTTTTCCGTGATCATATAGTCCTTGAGCGATTTATGAATGATCTGACCATGTCCGTCAGCAATACTCAGAAAGTCTCCCGTTTCCCGATATCGGATATATATCGATTTCTCTATTTTATCATAATCAAACCATTTCGTATACTGATTTCTGGGAACTTCTTCATATTGTCTGCCGGAAAGCAATGTAAACTCCAACAGCCCGCTCCCGCCCAGATCCATTTGAAGCTCTCCTTCCGCAAGCCGTTCTCTGGAAACGGAATATCCGAGGGACGGCCGCACATACTTTCTATTCTTACCTAAAATCACCTTTGTATAACTGCGAACCGCAACCATTTCCATCGGCAGGCTCACTCTCCTGTTTCCCGTCTCCTTAAAAAGCTGCAGGATATCCGCAATATGAACAGCCAGAATATCCTTTCCCGTGGGCGAAAGCTCTTCCGCCAAAAGGTGAAGCAGCCTCTTCTGAATGGCAGGATGAAGTTTACAAAAGACTTCCACGGAAAGTTCAAACCGCCCCGGCCGCTCCTCCACGCAGCTTTCTCTCGCCTCCTGCGTCTGCTGCCTCATATACTCCTCCGTCTCCGTCAGGATATCCGCCGTCCGCGACATGTGTGCCACGCAGCCCCGCACAAGTTCCTCCTCCACGTAGGGCAGGATATGATGCCTGATACGGTTTCTGGCATAATCGTCCGTCCCGTTGGTACTGTCCGTACACCAGGATATCTGCCTTTTCCTCAGGTAATCTTCTATTTCCGTCCGCTCCAGGCATAAAACAGGCCTTATGATCTTCCGGCGCACAGGGCGGATACCGCACATACCTTTTAAGCCGCTTCCCCGGAACAGGTGAAAAAGCATTGTTTCCGCTCTGTCATTACAATTATGAGCCACAGCGATCTTCTCTGCCCCGATCCTCTCCGCCACCTTATGAAAAGCTTCATACCGGAGCCTTCTCCCCGCATCTTCCTGAGAGCATTTCTCCTGTTCCGAATAGCCCCTTACATCCGCTTCCATGAGATAATAAGGGATTTTCCTCTCCGCGCACAGCTTTTCCACATATTCGGCATCCCGCACCGCATCACAGCGGATCCCATGGTTCACATGGACTACCGACAATTCCAGCGGCACACTTTCGGAATATTTCAACAATACAAATAAGAGGCAAACCGAGTCTGCCCCTCCGGACACCCCCATCACAACATGGTCATGAGGGCTGATCATATGATGCCGTTCCATATAGGAAAACACCTTTTCCTCCGTATTCTGCCGTATGCTCATATGACAAATTTAAACCATGACCGCCAAAAAATCAAGAGGAAGAAACCGAACTTTCCCAAATTCCGATAACGCCCACCGTCATATCATCCAGTATATGCCCGCCTCCGGCACAGATCACCATGCGCAGGATCTTCTCCGCGATCTCACCGGGATTCTGCTCCCGGATACCGGAGATTGCCTCCTCCAATGTATTTTCATAGTCGAGCCCCTTAAGCGCGTCGATCACACCGTCCGAGACCATGATGAGATAGTCCCCGTCCTGAAGCTGTCTCTCTATGGACGGTATATCTACCTGTTGAAATATGCCCAATGGCAGCGTGCCGGCTTTCAGCTGCTCCACCTTGTCCTCCCGCTTTAAAAAGGTAACCGCACCTCCCGCCTTGTACAGCAGACAGTTTCCCCCATAGAGATCTATATCGCAGATATCCAGCGTGGGATGATTGCGGTCTTCACCAGTGATAAACAGCGCCGTATTGACCAGGTTTACAGCTCCGTCAATGCTGTAGCCTGCTTCCAGCATCTTTTCCATCAGATCCAGCACACGTTCGCTGTCCTTTCCCGCCTTTTCCCCGGATCCCGTACCGTCGGACAGCATAACGGTAACTCTGCCCTTTTCCGCCTCTATGACAGCAAAGTTATCTCCGGATATGGTCTCATTCTCTTTCGTAGCCCGGGAAAATCCGGTGAGCACCTGATACTCTGCTTCTTCTTCCAAGATAAAGCTGTGGGGCTCCCGCTCTATTCTGCACGGACTAGTGACAGACAATTGAAACCGCCTGTCCAGGATCACAGAGACCATATCCGCCACTTCCTCCGCAGAAATCCCTCCCTTTACCTCTGTGCGCAGGGTCAGCACTACAGCCTGCTTTCCGGAAATCCGGGGAAGATAACTGGGATTCTCCACATGGATACCCTCATCCTTTAACGCCATGGTCAGTATACGTTTCTTCCTCTCCTCCATAGGGCAAAAGCACACGACTTCACTGGCCACCTCCGTCATGATCTTCGCCATCTCGGTCAAGTGCTCTCTAATGATCTGACGGTTCTCCCATAGACGTCTCTCCGACAGCAGCTTCTGTCTGTCACTCCATATGGGCTGAAATTCCCCGTCATAGCTTCTGGAAAGCTCATTAAAAGTATCCGCATAATTTAACAGTTTTCTTCTGCACAGGTCAGACACCTGCGCTGTACGAAGCTCCTCCTCCCGAAGCCGTCTGTCCGTGGTTCTCTTCCCCCTGTAATGTCCTATCAGCTCCTGCCCTGTTATCACGTCACAATACTCCTCCATTTCCCAAAAAACTTCTGCCCCGCTGTCCGAAGAAAATTCTTTTGCTTCCCGGCGAAACAGTTTCCATTATAAAAAGGAGACAAAACATTTTTTGTCAAAACAACGAAGCCTTTTCCTTAAAGTTTTGCGACAAAAAAAGCAGGATGATCAGTCATCCTGCTTAAAAAGAATCTCACCTTCATAAACCAGCCCCAGCTTTTCCCTTGCAATATTCTCAATATAGCCCTTGGTCTGGACTTCCTTTGCAAATTCCTCTATCCCCAAAGTCCTGAGATGTTCTTCCTCGATCTGTGCCTCCAGCAACTCCAACTCCTGCCGTTTCACATCAATCTTCTGT
>CAMWWF010000206.1 GCA_947177885.1 uncultured Lachnospiraceae bacterium | reverse complement strand
TGCCTGTCTGCCGGTCAAGCGCCTGGAAATACCATGTGACGGAATTATGCATGGCGGCTTTCAGTGTCTGATCAGCATTCCATAAGTCATACATGTGATTCTGTCCGTCCCATGGAATCAGTGATCGTTCGGGTGTTATGATCCCGGACTCCAGACCGAATAAAGCGCTGTAAATTTTAAAGGTGGAAGCCGGGGATATACGTGCAGTGGCATAGTCCTTGTTATAGATCTGCCATGAATCTTCGGCGGCATCATTTAACACAAAGCTGCCATTATAATCCTCAAATACATCACTTAAGTCAATATATGTGATATTGCGGTTGGTCTCATTAAAGTAGTAGCGATTATTTTCCGCAGCCTGTATGGACAGGATCGGGGCAGTTCCCAACAGGAAAAGTGCGATCAGGGTATATGCGAGTGTACTGTGCAGTTTTTTTCGGAAAGAAGCCGGATGATAATTTGCTATGTTTATAACCCGTTTTTGCATTTGCCTCATACTTCCGCTGATTCCGATCGCGTTGGTTTCAAAAGCAAAGGGAAATGGGGTGAGTGACACCTTTTCTGTAAAGTTGATCAGAGTATTACCATAATCATCATAGGCATCTTCATCAAGCAGTTTTAATACGGAAGTGTCGCAGGCGACCTCCCTGTCGTTTTTCATTTCCTTTAGTGAATACCATACAAATGGGTTGAACCAATATAATACGCCGATCAGGTTCATGAAATAATTAGCCAATGCATCCTTGTATTTATAATGCGAAAGCTCGTGCATCAGCATATACTTTATGTCATTCGCGTTATGGTCTGAGATCAGATGGATCGGCAGATATATACACGGTTTCAATAATCCGGCAATGACGGAGGATTTCAAAAATGCCGTGCTGTAGACGGGAACAGGCTTTGCTATATTCATTTCGTTCAAACAGTCACGATATAGTCTGCGGACAGCGGGATTCTGCAATGGCAGAGCGGATTTTTTATGGTGTTAAAGCGGAGCAGTGATTTCGCGATCAACATAAGCATTATAAAAATACCGAGACACCACAGGATAAACAGTATCAATCCAATTGTCCCGGGTGTCTTTTTGCTGACGGATATACTGAAGTCATTCATCCAGTTTGCAGTGCCGGAGCGGACTTGAGGGCCGCTTCGCTCAGAACCGTTCCGGTGGGGGATGAGGATGCATTTTTAAGGTTTCCGAACCATGCAAAAATCCGTAAAAAACAGGTTGGCTGAACTGGAATAAAGGGAACAGCCAATAAGCCAAAACCATAAATTATAATGCATCCGGCTGGTCAGGTCATTTTTCAACAGATGCCTGGCCAGCAGAAATATTCCGATGATAATGCTGATAAAGATATTGCAGATCAAAAATCTGATCATAAATTCTGCCACATCAAATTCCTCCTTTTTGATTTCTGGAAAGAAGAGAGCGGAGTTCATTTATGTCAGCTTCTGACAATTTGTCATTGTCAATAAAGGCAGACAGCATGGCTGTAATATTACCGTCATAAAAACGGTTGAGGAAGGTATTGCTCTCCTGCCCTATATACGCAGCTTCGTCCACCAGGGGTGTGTAAACAAATACCCGGCTTTGTTTTTCATAAGAAAGAACGCCTTTTGTCACCAGGCGCTTGATCAGTGTGTGTATTGTCTTAGGGCTCCAGGTTGTGGTCTTGACCAGACGATCTGTTATTTCATTTGTGCTGATAGGAGCATATTTCCATACGATTTTCATTACTTCAAATTCAGCTTCTGAAATTTGGGGTAAAACTTTCATCTGCGATTACCTCCTAAAATATTACTGATGTAGTATATTATAGTGTAGAGGGATATAAATGTTAATGAACGGTTACTGCTTTCCCAATGCTTCTGTCGTAAAACTTCCTGACGGATGAGGGACACCCATCAGCGGGTGTCCCCTGCAGTCGTCGGATATACGTAACTATTTTTTCACCACAGGTATCCATACTTCGTATTGTGCATTTTGCGGGTCTGGATTTAAGTAAACCTCGACATCGGGAGCGCTGCCGTACTCGTACCCTGAAGTCGGCAGCCACTCTGTTACGATGCGCCGCTCCAATTCCTGGATAGACTGATTTGTGCCCTCTCCGGAAAATATTGCCCAGGTAGCCGCCGGTACAACATATTCTTCAAGGCCATTTTTGGCCTGTGAAGTAGATACCGCAATATAATATCTCCACGGTTCCGTGTCGTTACAGGTGCTGACACCAAGCACTCCCATAGGCGGTGTGTCCATCATACCGATCAGTTTCTGCAATGTTCCGTTCATAGATACTTCCTGCCACTTTGGGGGGATGACTGTAAAATTTTTTTCAATATCCTTATGCAGCGGTACAGATACGCCTACAATACGGAAAGCGTCTTTTGTTTCAATTCGATAATTCATTTCTTCCACTCCTTTGACTGTGATTTTAAATACGACAGGGGGGAAAGATTTTACGGATATCCCCTCATTTTTTACGGCAGACGGGGCAATCCCATGGACAGACTGAAATGCTCTGTTAAATGCGGTAGGGGAATTATATCCGTATTTTCCTGCCACATCAATGATCTTTATGTCTTTGCCCTGTAAATCTACGGCGGCAAGGGACATTTTTCTCCTGCGGATATATTCAGATAACGGAATCCCCGCCATATAGGTGAACATTCTCTGAAAATGATAGGAAGAGCAGCAGGCAATCTGTCCAAGCTGTTCATGATCGATCTCGTCTGTTAAATGTTCTTCAATATAGCTTATTGCATCATTTAATCTTTCAATCCATTCCATAATAAAACTCCTCCTGATGTTCCAAACAAGCTCCAGTATATATTACGTTTCGTTATTTTTCCTCTCAATCTCTGCACGAAAAAGAGAGGTTGCATCGTATATAAAGAACAGAACAAAAGTTCGAATTTTCTCTGTACTTTTTTACGCTTATATGTTATAATGAAAAACCAAGTGACTGGATAATACTATTTGTATTAGCTGTTGTTATTCAGTGCTGTTCAGATTCCAAAATACAGTTTTGTGGCCTGCATTCGTGTAACTGCTATTTTAATTATTATTTGCCGGCTTTGCAAGTCTATTTAACAAGAGCTTCGGGTGTCCGGTCACAAATTTGGAGGTTTTCATATGTCAGAGTTCAAATTACATGCCCCATACCAGCCCACAGGCGACCAGCCCCAGGCCATAGAAGCCCTGGTCAAAGGTTTCAGGGAAGGCAATCAATTCCAGACTTTGCTGGGCGTGACAGGTTCCGGAAAGACGTTTACTATGGCAAACGTCATCCAACAGCTGAACAAGCCCGCTTTGGTCATAGCACACAATAAGACCCTGGCCGGACAACTGTACGGTGAGTTCAAGGAATTTTTCCCTGAGAACGCGGTGGAATATTTTGTGTCCTACTATGACTACTACCAACCGGAGGCGTATGTCCCTTCTTCCGACACTTATATCGCGAAAGATTCCGCCATCAATGACGAGATTGATAAATTAAGGCTTTCCGCCACTGTCTCCCTGACAGAGAGAAAGGATGTGATTGTGGTGGCCAGCGTGTCCTGTATCTATGGTCTGGGAAGCCCTGACGAGTATCAGGACATGGTGGTGTCGCTGCGTCCCGGCATGGTCAAGGACAGGGATCAGGTTCTGCGGGAACTGGTGGATATTCAGTACACCAGAAATGAAATGGATATGCAGAGAGGGTGCTTTCGGGTTCACGGAGATGTGGTGGAGGTTTATCCGGCGCAGGGCGGCGATTATTTTATCCGAGTGGAATTCTTCGGGGATGAGATCGACCGGATCACGGAGGTGGAACCTCTGTCCGGAAAGGTGCACGCTGAGCTGAAGCATATTGCTGTCTTTCCCGCCTCCCATTATGTGGTCTCTCAGGATAAGATAAGGATAGCCTGTGATAATATTGAGAAAGAGATGGAGGAACGCGTGCGCTTCTTTAAAAGTGAGGACAAGCTGATCGAAGCGCAGCGTATCGCCGAGAGGACTAATTTTGATGTGGAGATGCTGCGGGAGACAGGCTTCTGTTCCGGTATCGAGAATTATTCCAGGCACTTAAACGGCTCAAAGCCCGGCGAGCCGCCCATGACGCTGATGGATTTCTTCCGGGATGATTTCCTGATCATTATAGATGAGTCCCATATGACAATTCCCCAGATCAGGGGAATGTATGCAGGGGACCGCTCCCGTAAGAACACTCTGGTGGAGTACGGCTTTCGTCTGCCCTCGGCGCTGGATAACCGGCCTTTGAATTTCGAGGAGTTTGAGGCGCATATCGACCAGATGATGTTCGTGTCGGCAACGCCCTCCGACTATGAAGAGGCACATGAGCTGCTGCGCACGGAACAGATCATCCGCCCCACCGGCCTTCTTGACCCGGAGGTGGACGTGAGACCTGTGGAGGGACAGATCGATGACCTGATCGGAGAGATCAACAGAGTGGTGGCGGCACATAATAAGGTACTGATCACCACGCTGACCAAGCGTATGGCGGAAGATCTTACCGATTATATGAATGAGGTGGGTGTGCGGGTGAAATATCTGCACTCCGATATCGATACACTGGAGAGGGCGGAGATCATACGCGATATGCGTCTGGATGTGTTTGATGTGCTGGTGGGCATCAATCTGCTGCGCGAGGGCCTGGATATTCCTGAAATCGCTCTGGTGGCCATTTTGGACGCGGACAAGGAGGGCTTCCTGCGAAGCAGCACTTCCCTGATCCAGACCATAGGCCGGGCGGCCAGAAACGCGGAGGGCCGGGTGGTCATGTATGCGGATACCATTACGGATTCCATGCGGATCGCGTTGGAGGAAACGAACCGCCGCCGGGAGATCCAGATGAGATACAATGAGGAGCATGGGATCACGCCCCAGACCATCAGGAAAGCGGTCCGCGACCTGATCAGTATTTCCAGGGCTGTGGCGAAGGAAGAGCTGAAATTCGAGAAAGATCCCGAATCCATGAACCGGAAGGAACTGGAGAAGCTCATTGCGGAGGTTCAGAAGAAGATGCAGAGGGCGGCGGCGGATCTGAATTTCGAGGCGGCGGCAGAACTGCGTGACAAGATGATAGAGCTGAAAAAGAACCTGCAGATGCTGGAGGAATAATGGTATGTACTGGAAATACCAATCGAAACAGAATAAAAAAGGAATAAGAAAAGGAAGATAAAGATGATGGAAGAAGCAAAGAAGATGAGACCGCGAAGCCAGGGGGCGGGAGGCTATATTAAGATCAGGGGCGCCTGTGAAAATAATCTGAAGAATATTGATGTTGATATCCCCAGAAATGAACTCGTGGTTCTGACAGGGATGTCGGGTTCGGGCAAGTCTTCACTTGCCTTCGATACCATATACGCTGAGGGACAGCGTCGCTATATGGAATCTCTTTCCTCCTATGCCAGAATGTTCCTGGGGCAGATGGAGAAGCCTAATGTGGAGAGGATTGACGGACTTTCCCCCGCCATTTCCATCGACCAGAAATCCACCAATCGGAATCCCCGGTCTACAGTGGGTACCGTGACGGAGATCTATGACTATTTTCGCCTGCTGTATGCAAGGATCGGAATTCCCCATTGCCCCAACTGCGGCAGGGAGATCGCGAAGCAGACAGTGGATCAGATGGTAGATCAGATCATGGCTTTGAGACAGGGGACGAAGCTTCAGCTGTTGGCTCCGGTGGTCCGGGGGCGGAAGGGACAGCATGAGAAGGTGCTGGAC
>CAMWWF010000205.1 GCA_947177885.1 uncultured Lachnospiraceae bacterium | reverse complement strand
GGACATAGTCCCCCTCCCGGGCCGGACCGAAATCCCATCGGAAAAACATCTCATCTCCAAAAGGCCTGTAACCCAGGCACTGCCCCACAAGCCGGCTCCCGTCCGTCCCCGTGACCGTCACTTCCCCCTTTGGCCCGCCTATGGTCTCATACACACCCCGAATCAGGCCGGGATCTGTCGTGTAATCCCCACAGTTCAGGGGATAAATGTCCACATACAGCCGTCCCTCCTCCAGACAGGGAATCGCCAGCAGACCTCCCTGTTCCTCCAGAACATAGCTGTAGCCGTCTATTGCCTCTTCCTCGGCAGCAGCGAAGACAAAAGGAAATTCCCCATAGGAGCTCTGCAGTGTCATGGGAATAGCGCTCTCCTCCCCGATCAATCCGGTCAAGGGTTCAAATATGATCTGTATCTGCTTTGGATTCTTTCTATCCCGATCCAGGTCGGAGGAAGAGGTCAGCCGTATGTCAGACCATATCGTCCCGTCTTCCAGGATCAACACGGGGTCGAAATAGGTAAAGCTGGAGCCCATCTCATCGATCAGTTCTGCCGTGATCTCCTGACCCAGATTTCTGGCCTCATACCATGCATCCTTGTATTCAGCATATATTGTCAGCACCAGGGAATCTTCCGTCATGATTCCCCGGTCAAGCCGCAGGAGGATCTGGTCGTCTTCCACCGTCACTGTCTCCTCCAGCACATAGAAGGGCACGGTATCGCTTCGATTGACCCCATACCCGGGAACGATCCCAAAATGCTGCAGGATCTTGTAAGCACATGCAGCCAGACCTGCCGCCAGAAGCAGGCACAGCAGAGTCAGAAGGAAAAGCCGCATTTTCTTAAGACTTCTCTGATGCCTCTTTTTTACCGTCTCATAGGGAATGTGGAGGGAATCCGCGATCTTTCGGACGGTCATCCCTTCATAATATTTCATGCGGATAATGGCGGCGTCCTCCTCCCCCAGAGACTGAATGGCATTCTCCAGATCCAACCGCTCATCCACCTGATCCGCCATGGTATCTTCCCACTCCCCGGGCAGATTCCCGCTTTTGTGGCGCCTGTTGCTGCGGTAACGGCTGATGGCCTGATGCCCCGCAATGGCGCTCAGATACGCCGCCATACTTCCCCTTGTCTCGTCATACCGCTCTCTGTGACAATAGAACTCGGTAAATGTGTCATTGATACATTCTTTTATGTCTTCCGGATCGGACAGATATCGCCCCGCAACAGTCCAGAGCAGTCCTGTGTAGTGTTCCACCATCATCACCACAGCTTCCTGCGGATCGTCTTCCAGAAGCTTCCTTATCTGGTTCTCCCGATCTTGATGGGATTCTCTCATGTTCCATTCCCCTCTTTCTCTTCCCGGATCTCCTCGGGGCTCTCTCACGAACGCCTGTTTACAGCCGGTCATGTCCCCTTTTCTTTCCCCAGACCACCGAAATTATGCAGGACTATTATAATAAGTCCGGGCTTCATTGGCAAGCAGGTAAACTTTAACCACATGTGAACGCCCCAAATACAGGTGTCGAAAAATCGCACAGGAACGCGGTCCTGACTTCGCGGGAGAGGCTGTCTGGACTGTTACAAAATACAGACGCCGGACAATCGGAAAGATCCCGCCAAACCATATGGTTCAGCGGGACCTTTCCGGCACCAGTCCATGTGTGAAGGGACTATCTGTAAATTGTTTCGTGACAGTGCCTAGTACTCCGTCCTGAAAACCCTTGTGCAAATATTTCGGTCTGTTTTTCCGATTGCACAAGTCCAGAATACTCAGCGTAGCCCGCTACGCCTCCGTTTCTGAACTTGCACTCTCGAAAAAATATCCTCGAAAATTTGCACAGGAACTTCAAGGACGGAGTACTAGAGCGTGTTTGAAAATGCTCTAAGAATTCCAGACTACCGTATTTCTGTCTGCCGTCATCTTTCCGACCTTGCCGTTTCCATAGACTGTGCCGTCAGAAAACACGTATACCTCTTCGCCGTTATTGGTGACCATTGTCTCAGGCTCGATAAGCTTCCATGCAAATACAAGAAAGAACAGGGATATTTTCACCGCAACTCCCAGACCGCTTATGATCATGCAGGGAATACATTTCTTTTTCATGAAATCCGGACATTTCACATAAGCTCTGAAATACAGAAAGATTCCCAGGGCCAGCAGCACTACTCCCAAAAGCATGGTCAAAAATACAGGACCTTCCATAAACTGGAACCCGAATTTCTCCAATACGGGCGACAGAAGGCATACGATCCCCACCATCGTAAAGTCCAGCGCCAGATAGGCAGTGATCCTTCCGTAAGTCTTCAGTGCTTTGAACGTCCCCGTGATCTTGGACTCCTTGGAACAGCACACCGCCAGAAGAACCAGGGCAACAATTGCAACAATAGCCATTTTCTTTTCCTCCTCAATGTAGATGATGTAAAAATTACTCAGCCAGTATATCATTGAGGAAATGCCCTGTCATCCTGCTAAACTTTAACATTTTGACTTCTGTTCCGCATCTGTTCCCACGGCCATACCGAAGGTCTGTTCCAAATCTCCGCCCTGTTTCAGGCGCATTCCGGAATATCGGGAAAGGAAAGTACTCACCCATTACAACACAAATTAAGTCTTTGATATTTTCAACTTTCTGCAATGTCTGAAAAATCAATGCGTTTAGAGCTATTGCGGAATCAGGAATTCAATAACCGCTGTACTATGTGACATTGCGTATACCGGCGAAAGAATATTTCTCCGCATACGTCCTGAATCTCCGTTGGAAATCCTCGCTGTCATCCCGGATGCTGCGCAGGGATTCGTGGAGGTTCAGGTTGTGCCGGGCCATATCCGCCACACATCCCGCGATATTGGAGCAGTGATCCGCGGTGCGCTCCAGATTGGTGAGCAGATCGGACCAGACAAAGCCCGCGTCAATGGAGCAGGCCCCCTGCTGCATGCGGAGAATATGGCGTGTACGCATCTGCTCCTTTAACTGGTCTATGACCTGCTCCAGAGGCTCCACCATGGCAACCGCCTCCGGATCATCTGTCAGAAAGGCGTTCAGCGACAGATCCAGGATCTCGTCAATAGCCAAACACAGAATCCGAAGCTCCGATGCCGCGGAGGACGTAAACAGCAAATCCTTTCCCTGCATCTCTTCCGCAGCCTCCAGCAGATTCACCGCATGATCGGATATCCGCTCAAAATCCCCGATCATTTTCAAAAGCTTCGCCGCCTCCGCGCTGTCCGCCTGACTGATCTGTCTTGCGCTCAGCTTCACCAGATAGGTTCCCAGGATATCTTCATAATAATCCGTCTTCTCTTCTTTCTTCCGGACGGCTTCCGCAATCTTTAAGGAAGGGTTCTGCAGGAAAGCCATCCCTTCCTTTAAAGCGGATACCGCAGTCCCCGCCATGTCCGCCGCCACCTTGCGGCAGCGTTCCAGGGCTACCGCAGGCGTGTTCAGCAGGCGTTCGTCCAGCTCCGGCTGTTCTTCCGGTTGGCCGGCATCGGGTACGAGGCGGGTGACAAGCCTTTCCAGAAAGCCCGACAGGGGAAGCATCAGAATCGTACAGAGCACATTGAATATGGTGTGTGCCACGGCAATGCCGAACAGTGATGCGGACTCGTCCAAAAAGGCCGGACGGAAAATCCCTTTTAACAGGCAGAATACGGTCAGCCAGACCGTTGTACCGATCACATTGAAAGACAGATGCACCAGTGCCGCCCTCTTTGCGTTCTTATTTGCGCCCACGGAGGAAAGCATTGCCGTGACACAGGTACCGATATTCTGTCCCATAATGATGGGAACCGCCGCACCGTAAGTAACCTGTCCCGTTACGGCCAGAGCCTGCAGGATTCCCACGGATGCGGAGCTTGACTGGAGAATGGCCGTCAGGATCATACCGGCCAGCACTCCCAGTACCGGATTCCGGAACAGCACGAACAGTTCCTGAAAGCCCGCCACCTCCCGGAGTCCGGACACCGCACCGGACATGGTCTCCATGCCGAACATCAGCGTGGCGAAGCCCAGAAGGATCATGCCTGTGTCCTTCTTCCGGTCGCTCTTACAGAACAGATAGAAAATAATGCCCACCAGTGCCAGGACCGGTGTCAGGGACGAGGGTTTTAAAAGCTTCACAAACACATTGCCGCTGTCGATCCCGGCAAGACTCAGGAGCCATGCCGTAACCGTAGTGCCAATGTTAGCTCCCATGATCACATTGATGGCCTGCTTCAATGTCATAAGGCCTGAATTTACAAAGCCCACCACCATGACCGTTGTGGCGGATGAACTCTGGATCGCCGCTGTGATCCCCAGTCCGGTCAGCAGACCGGCAGCCTTTCTGGTGGTAAACTTCCCCAGAAGCGCCCGCAGCTTATCCCCGGCCCGGCGCTCCAGGGCCTGTCCCATAATGCTCATTCCGAACAGGAACAGGCTTAAACCGCCCACCAGTGTCAATACGTTAAAAATATCCATAGAAATCTTTCCTTTTGTAACTGTTCCCGTCGGACAGTCACCCTTTTTTATAGTATGTTCCTATGGAGCTTATTTTATCAATCCCACATCAAATCCGTTATCATAGTTCTGTAAAATTTTTGTAAAACGGTATGTACGTCACATTTTACGGGATAAAAGAATCCATTGGGAAGGCGTACAGGAACTGCTTCCTGCCGGATCAGTGGCTCGGCAGGCCGTCGGCTTTTCCCGGATAAGCAGGGCCTGTCAGTTATGAAAACAGGGAAAATGGAGCGTGATGGTGGTTCCGCTGCCCACTACACTGTGCACTTCTATCTCTGCATTATGCAGCTTTGCACCGTGTTTGACAATGGACAGCCCCAGACCGGTGCCGCCTATTTCCTTTGAATGGCTCTTGTCCACCCGGTAGAAGCGCTCAAAGATACGTTCCTGATGTTCTGTGGGAATGCCAATGCCGGTATCGGAAACGGAGAGAACCATGCCTTCCTCATCACTCTTTATCCTGACGGAAACGGATCCGCCCCGGCGATTATACTTGATCGCATTATCGCAAAGATTGTACAGCATTACTGAGAGCATCTGCCTGATCCCATATATCGTAGCTGCTTTTCCGTGCATATCCTTTGGGAATCCGCCCGCTTCTCCGCACAGCTCCGGGCGGGGGCTGTCGGACTCACCATGCAACTCCGAGCGGGAGCCGTCGGGCTCGCCATACGACTTCGGACGGGCATTGTCGGACTCGCCATGCAACTCCGGACGGATACTGTCGGACTCGCCATACAACTCCGGGCAGGTGCTGCCGAACTCATCATACGGCTTCGGTCGGGTACTGTTGGATACGTCGTACAGCGCCAGTCGGACACCGGCTGCTTCCGCTTCCGTCAGAAGCGTCTGTACCGTTTCCTCCGCCAGAGCATAGAGATCAACCGTTTCCCACCTCATATCGCCCGTACCTTCATCCAGATGTGAAAGCCTGATGATGTCCTCCACCAGACGGATCATGCGCTGCGCTTCCGCATAAATTCTGGCGGAAAAGCCCTCCACATCCTCCGACTTTACCATCCCGCCGGCCAACAGCTCGGCATAACCGGAAATAGTATGCAGAGGCGTCTTCAGTTCATGGGACACATTGGCTGTAAATTCCCGGCGCATCTGCTCCGATTTTTCCTTTTCCGTCACATCCAACATTAAAAGGACAACTCCGCATACCAGACTGTCCGAAAAGACCGGACTGGCGGCGAGCTGATATCTTCCGCCGCCCAGCTCCAGGATCATTTCCGCATGCCTGCAGTCCCCGGCCCTTTGAAGAAG
>CAMWWF010000204.1 GCA_947177885.1 uncultured Lachnospiraceae bacterium | reverse complement strand
CTGTCCGCCCTTCTCTTCGAAAGTCACGACCTTTCTGCGAAAAGGTGTACCGTCTGCCGTTCTGGTGGTGTTGGCATTTGCAACATTTTCGGAAATGGTATCCATTCGGTACCTCTGTGCCGTCATACCGGACGCATTGATATTGAAAGCGTCAAACATACTCATACTCTTCTACCCCCTGTTATTT
The DNA here is from genome assembly GCA_947177885.1 of uncultured Lachnospiraceae bacterium. The sequence goes on along the minus strand of CAMWWF010000204.1, from coordinate 5,598 downwards.
CATCACTGCCTTGAGATTGGCAAATTCCTGACTGATGCTGTTGATCAGTCCCTGATATTTCAACTGATTTTCAGCCAGCATGACATTTTCGTTATCTATATCCACATTGTTCCCGTCAAGGCGGTAGGAATAATTTGCGTAATCCGTATAGACTCTGGGCGCAAGACGGTTGGATCTGATGGACGCCACCTTTGCGTCGGTAGTCTCATATCGGCTGTTCCCCAAAGCAGACTTTAAAACGGATTCAAATGCCACATCCTGTCTCTTGTAGCCGGGAGTATCCACATTTGCAATATTATTGCCAATAGCCTCATTGCGGAGCCAGCTGGCATCCGCCGCCTTATCGAGAACCCTGACATAGTCAAATACATTTGTCTGAAACATAAACCGTTCCCCTTTCTTCTCCTATAACAAAAGATATGTACACACCCACTCTATTCTATTATAGTGAATTTCAGTAAAAAAACAATAAATTTTGTGTTTTTTTATAAAAAAATTGAAAAGAGACTTATTGCCCTCACAATAAATCCCTTTATTTTCCAGACTTTCCTGCACAAATCCTTTTGTGCACTCCTTTTAACCTGTTTGTGCCCTAATGCCTCTGACTTTGTTGTTTCAACTCCTTGATCTCATCAAAGACCACATCATTCAGCACTTTAATATATGTACCTTTCATTCCCGACGACCGGGACTCTATCACTCCCGCACTCTCGAACTTACGCAGAGCATTGACTATGACAGAGCGGGTGATCCCCACACGGTCGGCGATCTTACTCGCCACCAGGATCCCCTCCATACCGTTCAGTTCGTCAAAAATATGGGTAATGGCTTCCATCTCAGAGAAAGAAAGTGTACTTATGGCAGATTTCACCACCGCTATCTTACGATTTTCTTCTGCGCTCTCCTCATTCACCGCCCGCAGCATTTCCAGTCCCACCACAGTAGTCCCGTACTCGCACAGAATAATATCGTCAATGTCATACTGCTGTTCACATTTATAGATAAACAGTGTACCCAGTCTCTCGCCGGCGATCTCAATGGGTGTGATAATGGCCTGGAACTTTCCTATATCCTGCCCTTCAAAGCCCAATGTCTTTAAATTCACATTTTCCTTGGTGGAAAGGACACCCAGCAGTCTCTCATTCAGCATGGGATCGATAAAACCGCCAACCGTATCGTCAATCAGTTCCTGTATGGGTTCCACGCCTTCCGCCCGGCCAACCCCCAGAACTTTTCCTTTCCGACTGATCACCAGCACATTAGAATTCAGGATCTCCCGCATAACTTTGCAAATATCATTGAAAACGACCTTACTGGAGTTGTTATTGTGTAACAATTTCCCTATTTTGCGGGTTTTATCCAAAAGCTGTACACTACTCATACACATTCCTCCGTTTTATGCCATATCGCCCAAGTACACAGATATTTTAGCACAATCTCAGGGAAATTACAACTTGTATGCAGTTAATTTATTTCACTTTTAAGATTTTTTTGACAATTCTGACAAAACATTGTATCCGCACTGTTCGTTCGGACATACCAGTTTGTTCCCTTTTTCCAGAAGCATTTCCCCACATCTGGGACACTTCTCACCCGAGGGCTTCTGCCACACCATATAATCACAGTTGGGGTTATCGATACATCCGTAGTATTTTCTGCCCTTCTTTGTCTTTTTCAGCACGATATCCCTGCCGCACCGGGGACATTCCACGCCGATCTTCTCAAAGTACGGCTTCGTATTGCGACATTCAGGAAAACCGGGGCATGCCAGAAAACGTCCGTGCGGACCGTATTTGATGACCATATTCCTGCCGCACAATTCGCAGACTTCCTCGCTGACTTCGTCCTCAAGCTTTACTTCCGACAGTTCCTTTTCCGCCTGCTTCACCGCCTCGTCCAGGTCGGGATAGAAATTGGACACAATAGTCTTCCACTTTACACTTCCTTCCTCCACGCTGTCCAGCAACGCCTCCATATTGGCCGTAAAGTTCACATCCACAATGGTGGGAAAAGCTTCCTTCATCATGTTATTGACCACTTCTCCCAGTTCCGTCACATAGAGATTCTTATTTTCCTTTGTCACATACCTTCTTCCCAGGATAGTGGTGATGGTGGGCGCATAGGTGCTTGGGCGCCCGATGCCCAGTTCCTCCAGCGCCCTCACAAGAGAAGCCTCCGTATAATGGGCAGGGGGCTGTGTAAAATGCTGTTTGGGATCAAAGGAGTCAAAGGAAAGCCGGCTGTCCGTGTTCAACTCACCGGTCAACGCGTTCTCTTCCACCTTATCCTCATCGGACACATAAACACTCATAAAGCCGTCAAACAACAGTCTGGACGCCGCCACCGTAAAAACATGCCCGCCCGCCTGAATCTTTACAGTGGTGGTCTCGTATCTGGCGCTGCTCATCCGGCTCGCCGTAAAACGCTTCCAGATCAACTGATACAGCCGGAACAGATCGCGGGGAAGCTGCTCCCTGATCTCCACCGGAATCCGGTTCATATCCGTGGGGCGTATGGCTTCATGGGCATCCTGGATCTTCTGACCGCCCTTCTTTTCGGAAATTGCTGCCATCTGGTATTCAGCACCGTACTTTTCTCCGATAAATTTCCTTGCCATCGCCTCCGCCTCCTCGGACACTCTGGTGGAATCCGTACGCAGATAGGTGATAAGTCCCACTGTTCCCTCACCTTTGATATCCACGCCCTCATATAGCTGCTGCGCCAAACGCATCGTCTTCTGGGTTGAGAAATTCAGCGTTTTGCTCGCCTCCTGCTGGAGTGTGGAAGTGGTAAAGGGCAGTGGGGCTTTCTTGACCCGCTCTCCCTTCTTTACTTCACTGACTTTGTATTCCGCATCCTTTAAGGAATCCATGATTTCACGGGCCTGTTTTTCGGAGGTGACGGCCTGCTTTCCCGCCGCAGTGCCGTAATATTTCGCTGTGAGAGGCTTCTTCTCTCCCTTTACGTTCAGATTCACATCCAAAGACCAATACTCCTCAGGGATAAAGGCGTTGATCTCGTCTTCCCTGTCGCAGATGATGCGCAGCGCTACGGACTGAACCCGTCCCGCGCTCAGCCCCCTCTTGATCTTCGCCCAGAGCAGGGGAGAAATGCGATATCCCACCATACGGTCCAAAACACGGCGCGCCTGCTGGGCATCTACCAGATTCATATCGATCTCCCTTGCATTTTTCAGGGATTCCTTTACCGCGTTCTTAGTGATCTCATTAAAGGTGATCCTGTATACCTTCTTATCCTCCAGCTTCAGCGCAAAGAGCAGGTGCCAGGAAATCGCTTCCCCCTCACGGTCAGGGTCGGTTGCCAAATATATCTTTTCCGCTTTCTTTACCTCTTTTCGCAGATTCGCCAGGATATCACCCTTTCCCCTGATGGTGATATATTTGGGTTCATACTCATGCTCCACGTCAATTCCCAGTGAACTCTTGGGCAGATCACGCACATGACCGTTACTCGCCGCAACCTCGTAATTTGAGCCCAAAAATTTCTTGATGGTCTTCACTTTCGCAGGTGATTCCACGATTACCAGATACTTTGCCATTAGAAAACTCCCCTTTTTGGTTTCTTCTATATATAGTGTTTGCACACAACGTAATCGTGAATCACTATACACCAAAAATTTCAGAGACGCAAGTTTTTTATTTTATTTTTATTGTTTCCACTTTTATACAGTTGGAAAATATTCCGAATTTGCCTGTGACAGAACGGCATATAATCGTTCCGCAGAAAAGGAGGACGCGGCGGGCTGTGTGGTATGTCACGTTCTTCGATGCCGGGCCGGTATTTGAACAAGTCATTGTCATATGTGTCATTCATTATTTCCCAACATATTTTTCGGAAACAAAAAATCCTTGAAAATCAATTCCTATTGACTTCCAAGAACTTTTCAGGGTTGGGCTATTCATTTGAATAGAGCAGCTGATAGGGGAATCGAACCCCTGTTTCCGCCGTGAGAGGGCGGCGTCTTAACCGCTTGACCAATCAGCCTTGACAAGCACTGCATCAGCAGTACTTGTTTATAATAATACATATTTCAAAAAATTGCAAGTACTTTTTTAAAAAAATTGTAATTTTTTTAACCGACCAAAGAAACCGCGTAAATACGCGCTTTTTTACACAAACGCGGTTCAAACCTATGCGAACTGTCACAGATCGAACAGACTCAGCTGGTTGGATTCAGGCAGATCTCCCAGAAGCCCCAGTTCCGCCATCAGGTCAATAACCGTTTTGGACACTTTCGTCCTCTCCCTGAAATCATCCTTTGAGAGGAAAGGTCCGTCCTTTGCCGCTTCCACAATGGCATCGGCAGCCTTTTCACCCAACCCGTCAATGCTGTTCAAGGAAGGCATCAGCCTGTCTCCCACGATCTGGAACGACCTGGACTGCGCCTTAAAAATATCTATGGGCTCAAATTCAAATCCCCGGGCATACATCTCCTGCACCACCCGCATATCTCCCAGCGCCAGTTCTTCCTTGTTGGACAGGCTGTCGGAACGCTTCCTGTAGTCTGCCATGATCGCTTCCAGATGGGCCTGTCCCTGACACATGCTCGCGTAGGAAAAAGCCTTCGCGCGTATGCTGAAAAAGGCTCCATAGTAAGCCAGAGGATAATGGATCTTACAGTAGGCGATACGCCACGCCATCATAACATACGCCGCCGCATGGGCCTTGGGGAACATATACTCGATCTTCTGGCAGGATTCCACATACCACTGGGGCACATCATGCGCCAGCATATCCGCCTTCCAATCCTCCCACTGGCCGCACTTTCCCTTTGCCACCTGCCCTTTTCGCACCGATTCCATGATCTTAAAGGATTTCTCCGACTCCACCCCCATCTGGATCAGATACAGCATAATATCGTCACGGGTGCAGATGGCAGTGGAGATCGTGGCCGTGCCGCTCATGATCAGATCCTGTGCATTACCCAGCCACACGTTGGTTCCGTGGGACAGACCGGAAATGCGCACCAGGTCTGAAAACGCCTGCGGTTTGGCGTCGATGACCATCTGCATGGCAAAGTCCGTGCCAAACTCCGGAATCCCCAGACATCCCAGCTTCGTGCCTCCGATCTGGTCGGGAGTGATCCCCAGCGCCTCCGTATTCTGGAACAGGCTCATGACATCCGCCCCGTCCAGCGGAATGGTCAGCGGATCCCTGCCCGTCATATCCTGTAGCATACGGATCATGGTAGGATCATCGTGTCCCAGAATGTCCAGCTTTAGCAGGTTATGGTCGATGGAATGATAATCAAAGTGGGTGGTGACCGTATCCGTGGTCATATCGTTGGCAGGGTGCTGTACCGGGGTAAAGGAGTTGATATCCTGCCCTATGGGCAGCACTACGATACCGCCGGGATGCTGTCCCGTACTTCTCCTGACACCCGTACACCCCACCACGATCCTGTCGATCTCACTGTTGCGTTTGTGTTTTCCCCTTTCCTCAAAGTAATTTTTCACATAGCCGAATGCCGTCTTGTCCGCCAGCGTGGCAATGGTTCCCGCGCGGAAGGTCTGGCCTGCGCCGAAAATGACTTCCGTGTATTTATGAGCCTTGGACTGGTACTCACCGGAAAAGTTC
>CAMWWF010000203.1 GCA_947177885.1 uncultured Lachnospiraceae bacterium | reverse complement strand
GATCCTTTCCCGTATTCCCGCCGGACGCTGGGGCACTCCCGAAGACATCGCCGGTGCAGCCATCTTTTTAGCCTCCGATGCGGCAGCTTATGTTCACGGCTTCACTCTGGCTGTTGACGGCGGCTGGCTGGCACGTTGACTTCGCGGGAGGGGCTGTAGGATTTCTGGAAAGCGATCCGCGGGCTTCCGTCTGCCAGGGTGATCCTGCCGCAGTATTGGAAGCCCGCTTTTTTCAGGAGCCCCTGCATGGGTTTATTGTCGTCATGGGTATCAATACGGATATTTCCCGCCTGCTTAAAAGCCCAATCCAGGCAAAAGGCCGCCGCACCTCTGACACCCTCCGCGGAAGCGATCCGGTGAACCACCGCATAGGGTTTGTCATTCAGCCAGTTTCCCTCTCTGATGATCCTATAAGTGGGATCCTCCTCCCTTGCAAAATAGAACACACACAGGATCCTGTCGTTCTCCACACAGATATGACATTTTCCCTCCTTCATATCCTGTCTTACACGCTCCTGCGGAGGATAGGTGTCACCCCACTGTGTGGCATTTCCGTTTTGCGCCATGAACTTTCTGGCATGGGCATAAATCTCCAATATTTCATTCAAAGAATCTTCGTTCGCTCTTCTAATCTCCATATTCTACCTCTATGCTGTGAAGCATGGTGGTATTCTGCCAGCCTCCCGTACCGGGTGTTCCCGTATGCCAGACCAGGACCCCTCCATAGGGGTTACCCTCCACCTCTGCTTCCAGTTCTACCTTCTGAGCATAGCCTTTCTCCGCCTTTTGAACCGGCTGTGGTGTCCCTGTGACAGCCCCCGCCGTAAGCTTCCCGCTCTCCAGGCTCACACGGATCGTACAATCCGTGAGAAAACAGGAAGTCTTTTGCAGTTCCGTGAGATAACGGCTCCTGCCATCCCGATATTCCACCAGCGCCATCGCCACCGCATCGGAAGCCTCTTTCACGCGGATAACTCTCAGAGCATACCCTGTCAATCTTGCCGTGTCAAATTTTATCCCCAGATCCATATACTGCCCCGCGCTGCCAAAGCCCTGTCCCGCTGTCTTCGCAGGGTCGGCTTTCACTGTCATGCTCATGCCGCCCCTGTGCTCCTTCACCGGAGTATAGCGAAGCCTCGCTCCCTGAGTGTTCTGATACAAGCCTGCGCCCACACTGCCGTTACCCGTTACGCCGTACTTCCAGGCCGGAATGCCCTCATTCATTGCCCAGCTCCCGAAGGAGGCGGAATCCACCTCAATATCTGCCGGTTTTGCACAGTCAGGTGTCCATACGCCCCTTTGAACCATTGTCCGATCTTCGTCAGGCATCCCGGAAAAATCCGTGAACAGATGATTTCTGTCCACATCATCCTCTCCCACAGGCTCCTCCCTGATCACTGAAACAGCTTCCCCTGCCAGGCTTCCATTCACCTTAGGCCGAATGACCGCTTTCATATACCTGCCTTCATCGTCCTCCGTCAAATGATAGGACCGCAAAGGGTGATCCCCCCTGGACACACCGCACAGAACAGCGTTTTCTCCATCCGCCCTGTCGCACCTGTACCAACTGATCTCAGACCCGTCTGTCCTGTCTTCCACGGATAACCGGTATTCCAGTGTCAGTACTTTTCCGTCTTTTCTGATATATGGAATCAGTTCCAGTACGGGAGCCTGCAATAAGTACGGCTCCACCGTCACCTCCGCCGCTGCTTCCAGACCACTCTCCGTACAGGCATGAACCACCACTTTCCTGGCTTCCGGACCATGGTTGCAGCCCTCCACGACGCAGAAATTATTACCGTTTTCCCGTATACGTATAAACTCTTCATCCTCCTCTCGGACAAAAAAGCTTATCTGATCCTGACAAGTCTCATGGGAAAACAAAAAGGTACACGCCGTGAGCGTAACCGCCGCTTCCCCGGATATCACCGCATCCTTATCCGCCCCTATGGTAAGCAATGTGGGAATCCCTGTCTTTCCCGCAATCTTTGCCTGATCCAGCACCCCCGCAGGGTCCCATCCGTCACTGCCGCCCAACAAATTTCCCACATTGGCGCGGCGTTCTCCGTCCAGCTCAAAAAGATACGCTTCCAGAGCCTTCTTTCCCTGAAGCTGCACTGTCTCCGCCGCGGCTTCCCCGCCCAGTACCACGGGCTGACCGTTCTGACTGACCTGATACTGATAGCATTTCAGGGATGCTCCGGGATACTTCGTCCAACCGGGCTTTACAGCATCACTGCTTTCGTACCGGCAATTGATCAGAGTGACCGGGCCGCCCTCTTTTGTCATGTACTGATGACTCTCCCCGGCATCGCTCCCGATCCGGCTGCGAAAAAGACAGTCTATAAACACATCACCCGTCCTTCTCGCCTGAAACACAGGCCGTCCGCCGTAAAAATCAAAATCACATCCCACATACACGGCATTTCCGTTCAGGGCGTCATCCGTGCACTCAAAATGGCAGTTCTCGTACAGCGCCCTCTCCGCCCCGCAGACAGGATTGAGATTCAGACGGCTGACAAATCTGCAGTTTTTCGCGTGGAGCTTATCCCCCTCCTGAATCGCCAGCTGCGCCTGGGTGACTGTCTCTGTCCGCTTGGGATGATTTCGCTTCGGGTCCAAAGGATACACCAGATCCACACTACAGTAATTTCCCAGAGTAAGATTGGAGACCGTCAGTTCCTCCACCTGAAAACAGAACATGGTATAGTTGCCGTTGCAGGCATGGGACTGTCCCCTGTTCCCTGCAATGACCACATCCTCAGGGTTGTCCGACAATCCCACGATCCTCAATGCTCCACAATTGACATACATGCCAAATGGGAGAGAATATCCCTCCTTTTTCTGCAGGATGTCCGTCGCTGCGGGATCATCGATCCAATAGACATTGGGCGCAATATACACAGTCACCGGCTGTCCGGGAGCGGTACATGGCAGCTCCCGGCCCCCCTTATTCCGGTCCGGGTTATCCGCGGTCAGCTCCGGCCCGCTAAATGCTTCCAAAATATCACGATACACATGCCGTCCGGTGGCAGCCTCCTCCGTCAGACTCCCGTCCAGCAGAACAGTTCTCTCATTCAGCTCTCTAAACTCACCGCCATACCAGAATCCGTTTTCCGTCAGGCTCAACCTGTTATCTCTCACCTTCCAAAACCTCCTCAGGCATCCTGCCTGGATCATATAATATGCCTTCCCGTCTTTCGCAGATATATGGATGACCCGAAACACCGGTGATCCATATGCACAGCGGCATTGTATTTCCATATACTATGCCCCATCCGCATTCATGAAACCGTCGCAGGCCTGTTGCAGATTAAAGCAGACTAAAAGTCCTGCCGGAAACCGACAGGACTCTTTCCGTCACAATATTGATCACTGAAGCTTAATAGTTCTCCGCGCTTACTTCAAAGTAACTCTGGGGATGATTGCAGGTGGGGCAGACCTCAGGCGCCTTGGTTCCCACAACGATATGTCCGCAGTTGCGGCACTCCCAGACCTTCACCTCGCTCTTCTCGAACACTGCCGCTGCCTCAATATTCTTCAGCAGGGCACGGTATCTCTCCTCATGATGCTTTTCAATGGCGCCCACAAGCCTGAACTTCTGTGCCAGCTCAGAAAAACCTTCCTGCTCCGCCGTCCTGGCGAACTCCTCGTACATATCAGTCCACTCAAAATTCTCACCGTCCGCTGCCGCCTCAAGGTTGGCCTTGGTATCACCGATTCCGTTCAACTCCTTGAACCACATCTTCGCATGCTCTTTCTCATTGTCGGCAGTCTTTAAGAACAGGGAGGATATCTGCTCGTATCCCTCTTTCTTTGCCACAGAGGCAAAATAGGTATACTTATTCCTTGCCTGTGATTCACCGGCAAAAGCCGCCTCCAGATTTTTCTCGGTCTGTGTTCCTGCGTATTTATTCATTGCAGTATCTCCTTCTGCTTTTGTTTGAGTCATACCGCCCCGGCGGTACAGACAATACGTGTTGATCCTGCGGGGTTAAATATATTTCCGCTCTTTATGCTTATAAATTGCCTCTCGAAACCTCCCCCGCACCTGTCTTTGCGGCTGAGATTTCCGGAGTCTGTTACAAAGGTTTAAAATCACTGGCCGGATGCTTGCACCACGGGCAGACAAAGTCCTCCGGAAGCGTATCACCTTCATAAATGTAGCCGCATACCGTACAGATAAATCCCTTTTTCTTCTCCTGATCCTTCGGAGCGGACTTGATATTTTTCTGATAATAGCTGTAAGTAACAGAATTATCCTCCGACAGCACGGCGCAGTCTGTCACATCGGCCAGGAACAGCGTATGCGTCCCCAGATCCGTAGCGGAAACCACCTTTGCGGAAATGTAGGCGTTGCACTCATCTGCAATATAAATAATTCCGTTGTCCGCTCTCCGGTATTCCACAGCTTCCAGTTTATCCGTGTCAGCTCCGCTCTGGAATCCCCAGTGCTTATAGGTGTCAAATCTGGAATTCTCCGTCAATACGGACACATTGAACTCTCCGGTTCTTGTGATCATATCGTGAGTGTAATTCTTTTTGTTTACCGCAACAGTGATCCGGTTAGGTTCCGTGGTCACCTGTATCACTGTATTTACAATACATCCGTTATCCTTCTGTCCCTCCCTGGCTGTCAGGATGAACAGCCCATAGGTCAGATTATACATCGCCTTTTTGTCCAACACACTTTCCTCCTGTTTGATTGATGCACTCAGCAGTTTGTTCCGTCTCTGTTCTTTCGTACACGCCCCCTCAGATACAATCCAACAGCCACTTCGTACCGGTCAAGGCATTCATTTCGATCAGTTTCACGTATTCATCCCTCGGATTTTCGCCTGTATAGGCACATTTCATTGCGATCGCACGGATAGCATCTCCGAAATGCGGATGTTTTACTCCTATATCAAAGAGCTGCTGCAATGTGATCTTTATCGGCCGGGAATCCAATATTCCGTTAAACACAACTTCCGCAGTGTTTACCTTAAAGTCTTTCACATACATATCCCGCCACTCGTCAAAGACATATCCCTGCTTCTGCCCATCGATCACATACCATGTACTGTCAGGATACAGAGTGCGAAGTTTCCTGTACTTATCACCGAACACTCTCATAGACCCACCCCCCTTTATGATGATTTATATGCCCTGCATTTATTCTACCACAAATATCATTTTCTTTCCACCTGTAAAAGCAAGTATCCACAGATTTTTTGCTTTTTGCCTTCCGGTTTATTATTTCAGGATCACACAATATAAAACCTCCTTTTGAAGGAATTTTCTATATAAGAAATTCCGCCAAAAGGAGGCATGCACTTTAGTTTTCTCCCATCTTCACCAGCTTAGCCGCCTGGTCGGCTGCGATGCAGGCATCCAGGATCTCCTGGATATCGCCGTTCATCACCTTGTCCAGCTTATAGATGGTGAGACCAATCCTGTGGTCAGTGACGCGGCCCTGAGGAAAATTATAGGTACGGATCTTCTCCGAACGGTCTCCCGTACCGATCTGGCTTCTCCGCATCTCCGCTTCCGCATCATGCCGCTGCTGCTGCTCGATATCATAGAGCTTTGCCTTGAGCAGGGCAAAAGCCTTGGCCTTGTTCTGTATCTGAGACTTCTCCGTCTGACTGTAGACCACGATACCTGTGGGATAATGGGTCAGGCGCACCGCGGAATCAGTGGTGTTGACACACTGTCCACCGTTGCCAGAGGCACGCATGACATCGATCCGGATATCCTTCTCATCTATAACAATGTCAATGTCTTCATCCACTTCAGGCATCACTGCCACGGAAATCGTGGAGGTATGGATCCGTCCGCCGCTCTCTGTCTCAGG
>CAMWWF010000202.1 GCA_947177885.1 uncultured Lachnospiraceae bacterium | reverse complement strand
GGATTCAGTATTGTCTGGGAGAGGGAAAGTGGAATGATGAAAACAGAATCCCAACGAATATTGTTTTTGGCGGAGAATTTCTGGCAGATGATGATGACGATGTAATTACCTTAAAAAATCAACATGACATAGAAGAGATAGTTGAATATTTACACCGTAACAATTTGCAGGAATTGATACGAAACAATTTTTGGAAGATTGAGGATGAAAGCTTTCGCTATAAAGACGATGATGGATTGGAGCATACCTTGGGTTGGAGCGAAGAGATACTTTCATTTTACGAGAATGCTCTAAAGGGAAATTATCAAGTAATTTTTACAGTTGATTTCTGAAAGACAACGCCCAACATAAACGAAGAAGCGCATTGATCATTCCGAATCAACACGCTTCTTCATTTCTGTTCGTCGTCCAATGGACCATACCTCCTTATGAAGTTTTCAGGTTCGCGTTTTCTTCCACTTCTGCCTCTGTGCCTTTCCACTTTTCTCTGTCCGCTGTGTACGGTAACGTTCTGAATTTCAGTGATACGTTACTATTCCGTGTACTCATGCACATCTTTTTTTGTCTACAACTTATTATGTAAAGCTGTATTTGATGGAAGTGATGTTTCCCTTTCTTTATTGTAAGTTCATTATAGAGCATACAGGCATAATTGTCAATACTTTTTTGCTAAAAAAATAAATAATTGTTTAAGTCAGCATAAAGCGATAAAATGTCTGAATATTATGCTGCCGAGGTAGGATATTTGTGTAAATTATACATGCGTGTCAGGGACGGGGAAATCGTGGGACAGGGAACCCATGAAGAATTGATGGAGGGCTGCGGGGAGTACAGGAGACGGGGTCTTTCAGCGGCTGAACTGTTACTTTATGAATGCTATTAATGCCGGATTGGCTTGTAAATTCATGGGAATAATGTTAAAATGATTCACACTGGTTATACAGCAAATCTGTGCGGATAGCTTTTACATATCACTGGATACAAAATGGAGGCATTATGAAACTTCATATCGAAAATATTTCTAAGATTGGCATGGCAGATATTGATATTGATGGCATTACGGTAATTGCAGGGAGCAATAATACCGGCAAAAGTACTGTTGGCAAGGTTCTGTTTGCATTGATGAATTCTTTCTGAACAGGGAGAGATCCAATACCATTTCCGTAAGATTTGAACGAAATAAGATCAGTGAAATAAAGCAGGACTTTGCTGTGGAAGGCAAGGCGTTCTATATTGACAGTCCCAGAGTTGTGGATGAGTTCTCCGTACTGGGCCTGATGGATGACGATGCAGCGCGTGCCAGAATCGAAGAGATGCTGGTGCCGTATAGAACTATACAGCGTCGGGTTGTAGTACGCGGTTTTTCGGGATCAGGGAGATATCTTGTATTCGACGACTTTCAGGGGGCTTCTCTTGGAGAGGATAAAGCGGAACCGGAATCTAATGTGGAAATGCAGGAAATGGATGAGATCATCAGGAGATTCAATGACGAATTGATCAAGATCATGCATGGAACGCTGAAATTTGGTCAGTCTCATGAACAACTGGAGTATTCGGATCCTGATTATGCTGACAGCTTTACGCTTCGCAATTTGTCCACAGGCGCCAAAGCGGTCTCTTTATTACAATGTATTTTGCATTATAGAGTTTTGAGAAAAAAAGAGGCACACTGCTCCGTACTCTGGAAAGTGACAGAACCTCGACAGACTTTCGGAAAAACGTTGCGGATAGAGTTGAACGAATTGAGCGGAAAAAACTGGCAGGAAGATCAAGGAGGGAGATTCAACCCCTGACGATGGCAGCAGAGGGCGTGATCGGCAGTAAAAATATTGCGGTTCAACAATTAAAATATTCTTTTGAAGGATCGATCTTTAAAAAGGTTTCCGGGTGCAAAGGTGAGGATTTCTGCAATGTGATAGGATGTGACGATATCCGTGATCGTTTCCAGAGTTAACTGCTTTTTCGGGATATGTGTAACAGTTCATTCCGTTCGGCAGGCGTGGAGGTAAATCAGGCAGCACTTGATGATTTATTATAACAGCTCAGATGAGTTATTGAACTGTGCAGATACATACAAAATGAGTCAGGACTTATTATGGATTTTGGTATCTGTAAGTTTCACAGGATCAGACACAAAGGAGTTCCGGGAGTTTGTCGGGATTGAGGGGAGGAAACAATGTTTGTACTGAAAAAGAGAAAGTATAACTGGCTCGACATGTGGCGCATTCCGTTCTGCTGCGCGCCTGTCGGTACTGTGGCGGTCACTGTCCAGAAGCTGGCCACGGCTCTGGCTAATGTGTTCCAGGTCATTGTAGTGGCGGAATTTCTGGATGGCGCCATCCGGGCGGTGGTCAGTAAAAGCTTTGACAGAGAGACGGTGGTCTGGTTTGTATGGATGCTGCTGATCGTGGGGTGGAAGCGGGTGTCCTTTCATATCGGCAATCTGTTCACCAATTATGTGACCATACACGGAAATGAGCAGATTTCCGCGGAGATTACCGGAAAACGTGACCGGATGGAGTATTATCTTTTGGAGGATCCAAAGACCGAAGAGCTGTCTGATCGTCTCACCGGAAAGCTTGAGAGAAATCTGCGTTGGAATCTCCAGTGGTTCTTAAATCTCTTTGCTATCAATATTCCCCGTATCGTGGGAGTGCTTCTGATCATGACAGGATATGTGTGGTGGCTTTCGCTGGTAGTGCTGGTATTGACAATTCCCCTGTTCCTCTTTTCCTTAAAGAGCGGGAAAAAGGTGTACCAGGCTTTTGAGGAAGCGGCGGTACACGAGCGGCGGCATAAATATCTGTTCGGCCTGCTGACGGGCCGGGAGGCCACGGAGGAGCGGAGTCTCTTCGGCTATACGGGACAGGTGAATGAACAGTGGCACCAACAGTTTGAAGAGGCCGTGAAGCAGGATATCAGGTCGGAGAAGCTGCATATGGGAAACTCCCTGCGGGGGACGGCGATAAACGGTCTGCTGTCCGCGGTGGTAGTGCTGATCATGATTCCCCTGACTGCTTCGGGAAAGCTGACAGTGGGTGTCTTTATTTCTCTGGTGACATCCATGTACGACCTAATAGATATTATGGGAAATAATACTGCAAGGGCGGTCAACCAGGTAGCGATGGCCCAGGAGTACATGAAAGATCTTACCGCCTTTGCTGCGCTGCCGGAGCGGGCGGAAATGGCAGCAGGAGCAAAGATCCAGACGCAGGGAACGGGCCTGACAGCGGAGGGACAGATGCAGACGAAAAGCGGGATCCCCGGATTGGAAGTACTGGAATTTCGTCATGTCACCTTCCGCTATCCCGGCACGGAAACCGATATTTTGAAAGACTTTTCCATAAAGCTGGAAAGCGGAAGACATTATGCTGTTGTGGGGGAAAACGGAGCGGGCAAGACCACTCTGATCAAGCTTCTCACAGGGCTTTACAGGGAGTATGAGGGTGAGATCTTATACAATGGTGTGGAGATGCGTACCTTTTCAGAGGGAGAATGGTTTAAGATCTTCTCCTGCGTCTTTCAGGATTTTGCCAGATACTATCTGTCTGTGGAAGAGAACATCTGTCTGGGTATGGGGAATATGGACTTTGAGGAAGCGGAGAGCCCGGAGCGGAAGAAGGAGAGGATCTCCCGCATGGAGAGTGCGGCAAAGCAGCTGGACATCCATGATTCCATATCAGATTTGGAATATGGCTATGAGACGCGTCTCGGAAAGCTGGATGAGAACAGTATGGATCTCTCCGGCGGACAGTGGCAGAGGGTGGCAATGGCAAGGGCGCTGATGAACGATGCGCCCTTGTTGCTGCTGGATGAGCCCACGGCGGCGCTGGATCCTGTCAGTGAGAGCAGGTTGTATGAGGAGTTCGGCGAGATCAGCAGGAACCGCACAACCATATTCATCAGCCACAGACTGGGTTCCATCAGGCTGTCGGATCACATTTTCCTGCTGAAGGACGGCTGTGTCAGGGAACAGGGCAGCCATGAGGAACTGATGAAGCTTCACGGCGTCTATGCGCACATGTACGAGACTCAGCAAAGCTGGTACAGGCAGGATAGCTCCAGTGCTTCATTTACCAATTAACTGCACATTTTTACTTGTCAGAATTGTCTTCTACTGCATTGTTTTCGAAGGGCGTGTCACCGCATCGTTTCCCTCAAACACCTTGTATAAGGCAATTCCGAACTTTTTAAAAAACATACAGTTGAAAAATGGAACACTGGTAAAGAAAGGATAAAGAGATGAAAAGCGTATCAGAAAAAAGGAAAAGGGCCGGTCTGTTCGTCATGGTCCGCCATATGATCGGCATGGGAGCAAAGAGAAAACCGCAGCTTCTCATTCTCCTTCCGCTTTTGTTTATCTGTATCGGGCTTTCCAATACGGCATACACCTTTATCAAGCAGGTTTTCTTCGATTCAGTGGAAGGACTGGTGGGAGGAAGCGTACAGATCGGCACCGTGCTGTTCTACGGAACACTGACCTCCTTGTTTCCTGTTTTCCTCCTTCTGGTAGGGCAGCAGTCGGCAGTCATGCTGCAGACCTTTTTCAAGGCCGCGGAAGGCTGTATGGGAAAGGAACTGAACGAAAAGGCGGCGAGGATCGATCCCCTGGTGTACGAGGACAACCGTTTCCTGGATCAGATCAATAAGGCATATACGGGATTACAGGCAGTAGGAGATGTTGTGGTCAGCATGCTGACGCTCCTGCTGAATCAGAGCGTGTATATCTTATCCATGGCGGTATATCTGTTTACTGTGAAGCCCATGCTGCTCATCATGTTCTTTGTTTGCTTTATACCCAGTATGATAGGAACGGCTGTGCGCAAAAGGATGTATGCAAATATGGAGCATAAGGCGGCGCCTTACCGCAGGAGGTATGAGTATTTCGAAAGGTGTATCTGCAACAGGGAGTATGTCAAGGAGACAAGGCTTTGGAGGGCAGAGGGCTTCTTTAAAAGAATGTATGGCAAAAATCTGAGGGAGTGTACCCGACTGGACTGGCAGACGTCAAAGCATGTGCTTTTCATAGAGCTGGGACTGCGTTTCCTGACGCTGACGGGATATGTGGGAACCATTATCATGCTGTTTTACTATCTGGCAAAGGGAGAGGTAGGCGTGGGTGCCTTTGCGGCGGTATTTACTTCTCTGGATACTCTGTTTTCCCGGATAAACGAGCTGTTCGACGGACAGATCGGTGCCATCGGCAGGAGCTTTGGCCCGGCACAGAATTTCTTTGATTTCCTGGATCTGCCGGAACGCCGGGGGCTGTACGAGGGGCCCGTAGAGCGGGAAGTGATCGAGCTTAAGGGAGTGTCCTTCACTTACCCGGGCGGCAGCATACCGGCGTTGGAAAATATTAACCTGACGGTACATAAGGGGGAGACCATCGCCATAGTGGGAGTGAACGGTTCGGGAAAGTCCACTCTGACGAGACTGTTGACAGGGCTGTATCTGCCCACCTCAGGCGAGCTGCTGATCGATGGCAGGAAGGTGGAAGAGATAGCGCCGAAAGCGTTGTATCAGGATGTCTCCGCAGTGTTCCAGCGGTATCAGACATATAAAATGACAGTGGCGGAGAATGTCCGGATCTCGGAGGTGGAAAAGGAACGGCCGGAGCATAGAGACATGACGGCGGGCAAAGAAGAGGCTGACGTGAAAGTCCGGGAGAAAACGTCGGCAGCCAAAGAAGAGGCTGACAGGAAAGCTTTGGAGAAAACGTCGGCGGTCAAAGCGGAAACCGGTATCAAAGCCATGACAAAAGAACCGTCAGATAAATCAGAGATTGTCGTGAATGAAAGGATAGAAGCGGCTGTCATGGATGCGTTGGAAAAAGCGGATTTCCCTCTGGA
>CAMWWF010000201.1 GCA_947177885.1 uncultured Lachnospiraceae bacterium | reverse complement strand
TTTTTACAGATCAGTATAGGGTTTTCTTACAAATTTCTTACAAATCCTCTATTCCACTCCAATATACGAACGGCTGACAGGATCAAACTTCTGTCCCTCATAAAGTCCCAGCGCCGTATTCCTGACCATAACTCTGACCGTCTGTTTTCCCGGCCTTACATATTCGGCGGGGATACGGTACAGGTACGGCTGCCACGCACAGGGAGCCGTCTCATATCCTCCCACTTCGATCCGCACCGAATCGGAAAGCAGGGTTCCCGTTAATTTTACCGTCAGAGATCCACCCCTGCACTCCGGCAGATCCATTTCCTTCTCGTATACGGTCTCCCCACAATAAAACGGCAGTCCAAGAGAAATCGGATCCCCCGCTTCTCCCTCCCTTTTCATGGGGCCAAGAGACCACCATCCGTCCTCCCTGGTCACGCAAAAATCGCCGAACAGGTATAGCGGATTGCGGAAACCGCCGAAAGACTTCCCGCTTTTCACACGGACTGATATATGATTGGCCCCCTCCCTGAGATACCTTCCGATATCGGAGGCCAGTTTTGTGTCCATGGACATACCCGGAGACAATCTCCCTGTAGTAAAGTCTGCCTCCCCTACCCCGCAGCCATTGACCTCGATCTGCCAGTCTCCGTGGAAAGTGCCTGGTTCCATGGCCAGATATATTTTCGGACGTGGGGTATCGGAGACGTTCCATAATCCCCTGCACAGAAATTTCTTTTCACACAGGATCTCCACCTCCGGGAATTCCAACTCTTTCGGACATCCAAAGTACCCAGCCTGGACAACGGAAAGGGAGAATCCGCCTGTTTCCATCTGATCGATCAGCGGGGCAGTCTCCAGGAATGCCGACTGTCCGTCCGGCAGGGATACCTGCCACCAGCCAAGCCGCAGGGCATTCATACCTTCTGTGCGAAACTTCCAGACACCCTCCAGATTTACGGGAAACAGAGAAGTATTCGTGTCAGGCTCGCCCATACCGGACAAGGCTTTCCCGAAAGCTCCTCCTTCCAGACAAAGCAGCCTTGCATCGAAAGGGCCCATACTGACCATATGCGAGCGGCCCTCCGCGTGGATACATAGTTTTCTGTCCGCCGGACCACTGTTAACCAGAAATACTACTCTGCGGCCCGCACTGTCCTTTCCGAAGAAATGCGGGATCCCATCCATTCCCAGGTCATCCATGGGGAAGATGCCATTTCCCCCAAAGAGCTTCTCCCTTAACCATTTCACCGCCTCATCCCCACAGGCTGCAAAGAAATGTTCCCCGTTCTCCCGAGAGTCCGAAAGGGTATCCTCCAGAAACAGGCGGTGCGCTTCCTTCCCGTCTATCCCAAATAATTCCGGCAGGCCATGCACCGTTCTGTTGTCGTCGGTGACAGGCTCCCAGGGGACGCAGGATACGGCACAGACGCTTCCGCCCCGCTCCATGAGCTCTTTCAGCTTCCTGCAGGCAGGTTCTTCCAGATTCGTCATGGGTGGCAGGAGGACACACACATAGTCTTCGCCGTTTACCACAAAGCGCACCCCTCCGGAACTTTCCGCCACTTCTCCCTCTGCAAAGAGTTCCGGATCAATAATGTAATAGTCCAGTCCCGCACTCATCAGCTCTGTCTGGAGGCCGGCAAAAGCATTTCGCAGCTTCCCGGACTCCGGCACCTCTGCAGTCCATGTGGAAGTGACGGGATCCATCACCAGAAGCCTTACGTCCCTCCTGACGGATCTGAGAAGTTTTCCCAGGTTCTCCGCATATCCGGTTATACATGCCGCATCCTCCCACCAGGGCATCTGAAAGAATGCCGAAGGAGGGGCATCGTGTTTCTTAAGTCCGTCCGCAGTGTAAAAGAACCCGTGGATCACGAACCAGTCTATGCCCAGCACCCCCAGCCAGTCAAACATCCATTTCATGTCCTGCATTGTCATGCCCCAGCCTATGCTGTGTCCCACCTCACACAGAGCGGCCGGTTTGCCGTAGAAATGAGCAGCAGAAGCAGCAATCTTACCATTGGCGCGGTACTTTCCCTGTATCATAAGGGGTACGTCCCCGGCCTTCTGGTGTCCGGCGTCTATCCCCGGCACATGAACGTATTTTAGCTGTTTGCTGCGCATAATGGGCTTTTCGCCTATATACAACAGATCGTTACGGCTGCACCATTCATATACCTGCCTGTCATAGGCATCCACAAACGCGTCTGTGGCAGTACACCAGTAGGCATATCTTACCTTAACCGAAATATCGCCCAGATCCTCCCACAGAGCCGGGAGACAGTCCTCCAGGTCTATTCCGAATCTGTCTTTTACCATGCCCGGAAGCAGGGCCGACCATGGCTGGCTCTCCGGGAAAGCCGTGATCTCATCTGTAAAAAAACCTTTTACCGTCTTCCCGAACTCATCTCCGATCTCCTTTTTATAGCGTTCGTGGGTCAGCTCTAAGAAATATCTTACAGCCTCCGGATTCAAGGTATCTATAAAATTCCCGAAATATTTGAAATGGTCGAACACCACTTCCGTGACCAGGTATACCCTCCATCGGCTGCCCGGCATGTCCGAGGGGGCATGCCAGACCAGCGTCTTGTCCGGGCGCCCGGTAAAATAGCGTTTTTTGTTATAATGTGTCAGACCGCTGTACTGAAATACTTCTTCTTCATAACATGTTCCCACATACTCCGAAAGATCAGTGAATTCGTTGATACATATTTTATCACCTTTCATGCGGTACGCCCTGGCAAGGACAACCCTGCCCCAGGGAGCGTTTAACCGAACGCGTTCGCCGCCCGTGACCTGACAGACACTTTTTCGCAGTCTTCTGCACAGGTATTCCGGGTGCCCCAGCACCACTTCTCCCGCGCAGATCCCACTGGGATATGGATATTCATCATAAATCCACACTTCCATGTCATTGTCCCGGGCAGTGCTCACCGCAAGTCTTACCCTGTCAAAAAACTCCCTGGACATATAGGGAATTTCCATCCCCTGACGGGGGTGGATCATGAATCCCGGTATTCCTTTCTCCTTCATCTCCAAGATCTGGCGTACGATCTCTCCTTCGTCCATTTCTCCGTTCCAGAACCAGAACGGCTGCATACCCAGCTTTAGTTCATTCCCTGTCATAAACGGCCTCCCTTCCCTTGCGGCAGCCTCCCGGACACTCACCGGGCTCCGGGACCAATACGGCGTTTACAGTTACCCCTTCACAGCCCCCAGCATAACACCTTTTTCGAAAAATTTCTGCAGCAGGGGATATATGCACATAATGGGAACTGTACTCACCACAATCAGGGAATACTTTAACAGCTGTACCGCCTGAGGATTGTCCGCGCTTCCCACATCTGTCAGCATATCATTGTTTAATCCTTCTATCAAGATATTTCGCAAAACAAGCTGCAGGGGAAATTTACTGGCGGAACGCAGATATATGGAGGCATTGAACCAGGCATTCCAGTGGGCCACGCCATAATAGAGGACCAAAACAGCCAGCGTCGCCTTGACCAGCGGAAGCAGCACCTGTAAGAGGATCTGCCTGTGCCCCGCGCCGTCTATTTCTGCCGCCTCCGAAAGACTTTCCGGCACGGCCATAAATGCGCTTCTCATGATCAGCAGATTGCTGGTAGTGATAGCCCCGGGTATGATAAGCGACCAGAGCGAGTCTATCATTCCCAGACTCTGCACATTTAAATAGGTAGGGATCATGCCTCCATTGAAATACATGGTAACAATGATCATAATGGTAAAGAATTTTCTCAGCATGATCTTCCTCAGGGAAATCACATATGCCCCCATTACGGTCAACACCATGTTGAAACATAACCCCAAAAACAAAACAATGAGCGTGTTGCGATAACCGCTCATCACAAGCCTGTTGCTGAACACCATGCGATAACCGTCCAGCGTGAATTTCTTCAGCGGCAGAAGAAGCATCCCGTCATGGGAAATCAACTTTACCGGGTCACTGAACGACGCAATGACCACATAGTACAGCGGATACAGACATGCAAATCCCACCAGACTCAGAAAAATATAGTTAAAAAAGGTAAATATAGTATAACCTTTGCTTTTATATCTCATAATATGCCTCCATGCCGTAGTGTCCGGAAAGGCGCACATTCGGCACAATTTATGTAAGATGAACAAGTTTATTTTGATTCCGCCACTCCCGGGCGATTCGAATCACGGAAAAGGATGCCTTATCCGCGTTCTTCCGCGTATATTACCACAATCCCATGTCAATGGTCTTTCTGGAAATCTTATTGGCCATAAGCACAAGCATGAAATTGATCACGGAATTAAACAGACCTACCGCCGTACTGAATCCCCAATTGTACTCTAAAAGCCCTTTCCTGTATACAAAGGATGAAATCACGTCCGCAGTGGAATAGATCTCTTCATTATACAACAGGATGATCTTTTCATGACCGATGCTCATGATCTGTCCTATCCTTAAAATCAAAAGCATTACAATGGTAGGCATGAGTCCCGGAAGTGTTACATGCCACATCTGTTTCCATTTTCCTGCCCCGTCGATCCTCGCCGCTTCATACAACCCCTGGTCGATACCGGACAGGGCTGACATATATATAATGGCACTCCATCCCACAGTCTGCCACAGGCCGGAGAAAACATAGATAGGTACAAAAAAATTCTCCATGGACAGAAGCGAATATGTACCGTCCACAATGCCCAGTGTCTTTAAGAGGCTGGTAATGATCCCCTTGTCGGCTACGAAGAGACGAAGCATACTGCATATGACCACAAGGGAAATGAAATGCGGCATATAGGACAATGTCTGTATGGTTCTTTTAAACTTCGTATTCCTGACTTCATTGAGGAGTAATGCCAATATGACAGGCGCAGGAAATGTCACCAGCAACGTGCTGAAACTGATCACCAGTGTATTTTTCAGGACACGGGTAAAGTAAAAAGATCTGAAGAAAGAAATAAAATGCCCGAGTCCGCAGTCAGAAGTCCATGGGCTCTGCCAAACTCCCCTTGCAGGAGTAAAATCCTTAAATGCAACAAGAATCCCATACATGGGTTTATACGCAAACAGAATATAATACAATGCCACCGGAAGAAACAACAGGTAAGCACCGTAATTTCTCTTCAGATCCTTTCGGAGACGGATTCCGAAGGATTGTTTCTCCGGCGCCGCTTGTTTCTTCGCCTGTCGTGTGTTTTCAACTTTTTTCATTTATTCATTCCTTTCGCTTCGCTCAAGACTCAAAAGGCTGTGATCTATTTTCAGCCTTACCGTCTGTGAAACTTCCGCATGATCACCGTCTGCCGACCTCTGGGAAACAGACCTCCGAAGGCTTATGTCCCGGACGGCGGTCTCCGATGACTGCAGCCAGCATGGACAGGAGCCCTCTTGGATTCCTGTCCTGCCATCCGGCAGTTATCTTGCATAATATTCGTCCGTTGCAGCCTGGATGATCTCCGTCAGACGATCTACCCCCATGGACTCCAAAGTTGCCAAATATTCATCAAATTTGTCAAGAGACTCCGTACCGCGCACAAATTTAATTGTCATTTCATTGACATACGTCTTAATATCGCTTTTCAGACTGCTGTATTCTGCCAGATTCTCCTGCGCGATGGCAATCTTCGGAAGAAAATACTCCTCCACGGTAGTATCGTCCCAAATATCCCATGCGGCAAGCTGTTCCGGCATAGATGCCGACTGGAGCTTCTGCCTCAGATCCTGCACAAAGGGACCGTTATCCCAGGAAAGCGTGTATTCCGACATGGCTTTCTTTACGGTCAGGCCGTCAGGATTGTGCATGATATATTCGGTATACTGAGGTTCCCCTCCCACCATTTCATAGCTCTCACCCTCTATTCCGAAAACATAGAGCATGTGTCCC
>CAMWWF010000200.1 GCA_947177885.1 uncultured Lachnospiraceae bacterium | reverse complement strand
GGAAGATACGCAGCAGGCGATGCCGTAGTCGTCACCGTGGTCAACTCTCATCAGATCGTCGTTCTCATACTGGATGGAAGATGTCTGGATGGACATTTTTGCACAGTATCTTTTCCAGTTGGCCGGCAGTCTGGTGGACCAGAGAACGGTCAGGTTGGGCTCGGGAGAGGGGCCAAGGTTGGTCAGAGTGTTCAGATAGCGGAAGCTCATCTTAGTAACCATATGTCTTCCGTCAACACCTACACCGCCCAGGGACTCGGTTACCCATACGGGGTCGCCGGCGAAAATCTGATTGTACTCCGGTGTACGGGCAAATTTGATGCAGCGCAGCTTCATAATGAAATGATCTACAAATTCCTGAATCTGCTCTTCGGTAAAGGTGCCGTTCTTAAGATCTCTCTCTGCGTAGCAGTCAAGGAAAGTAGAGGTACGGCCCAGGGACATGGCGGCGCCGTTCTGTTCCTTTACCGCGCAAAGATATCCGAAATAAACTGCCTGAATGGCTTCCTGTACATTGGCGGAAGGTCTGGAAATATCGCAGCCGTAGGAGGCAGCCATTTCCTTCATCATCTTCAGAGCCACGATCTGCTCGGAAATCTCTTCCCGAAGACGGATAACTTCATCGGTCATAACGCGGCCGGTGGAATCCTTCTGAGCCAGTTTGTCCTCAATGAGTCTGTCGATTCCGTAAAGAGCGACACGCCTATAATCGCCGATAATACGTCCGCGGCCGTAAGCATCAGGAAGGCCGGTGATGATATGGGAAGAACGGCAGGCTCTCATTTCCTGATTGTAAGCGTCAAAACATCCTGCATTATGTGTCTTTCTATGAGTGGAGAAAAATTCCGAAATCTCAGGATCTACTTCATAATTGTTGTCTGAGCAGGCCTTCTCTGCCATACGGATACCGCCGTAGGGCTGCAGAGATCTCTTGAAAGGCTTGTCGGTCTGGAAACCTACGATGGTCTCCTTGTCCTTGTCAAGATATCCGGGGCCATGGGAAGTGATGGTGGATACAACCTTGGTGTCCATGTCAAGAACGCCGCCGGCTTCTCTTTCCTGCTTCTGCAAATCAAGCACCTGTGCCCACAAATCCTTTGTGTTCTGGGTAGCACCGGCAAGGAACTCGTCATCACCGTCGTACGGATGATAATTTTTCTGGATGAAGTCGCGCACATTGACTTCTTTATCCCATTTCCCCGCTACAAAATCTGTCCATTCTGGTCTCATTTTGAAATAACCTCCTATAAAATTTGAATTAGTATGAACTAAACTGTCTGCTTCTAATCCTTGATTTTATTATAAGGAAAAGGCTGTGCGGAGTCAAGGTGGGAATGTGTACTTTTTTCTGTACATTGCCTGAATTCTTCCGCATTTTTGAGTTAATTCCGGGATAAGGAATAGCTTGTCAGATTTTGCGAAAAGATATATAATCTAGGAGGCGGAGTGCGCCAGTGCACACTGACTGAACTGACAAAGAGAGAGGAGAAAAATATGGAAGGCATAACAAAAGAAATGACGATCGGTGAAATACTCAGAACAAATCCCGATGTGGCGCCGGTGCTGATGGACGCGGGCATGCATTGTCTGGGATGTCCCTCTGCACAGGGAGAATCTCTGGAGGAGGCGGCCATGGTGCATGGACTGGACATTGACGAACTGATGAAGGCAATTAATGCGCTGTAAGGCAGAGACAGACCGCGCCGAAGCGTAAAGTGACAGAAACGCCTCCGGTTTTTCCGCAGGGGAGAGCCGGGGGCGCTTTATGCTTCAAAAAGGAAGAGGATTCCGGAAATACCGGCTGCCGCATAGCAGGTTTTATACAAGGCTCAGAGTCTGCACGGCTTTTTTCCCAATCAGTGTTTCGCAGTGCTCCGTGAGAAACGCGCCGTTTCCCGCCGCGGAGCGCTGGAGACTTCCGTATTCGGACAGAATGTTGCAGGCTTTGTCGAAAGCTTCGGCGCTGTCGCCGTCCCGTGTGAGCATGAGAAGATAGCCGCCGGAACGCTGGTCCTTAAAAAGGGCGCTTTCACCGTGATAGCTGTCTGCGATAATGGCCGATACATTTATGATCTGCCGGAGAGAGGGCACCAGAAAAATCCGGCTCTGTACTTCGCTTTTTTTGTCGTCAGCAGCGCCGTCACCGCCGGAATGTATGGTTTCGCCGCCTTCGCTCTGCATTTTACGGAACAGGTCCAGCACTTCGTCGGATGCGGTCTCCGCAAATGCCATATCCGAATCGCTGTCTTCATGATCCTCCGTAACGGAGGGGGCAAATCTGGAAAATCGGGTATCCAGCTCCTCAGGGTCTTCCACCTTTGTAATAATCAGGACGATGCATTCCGCATTCAGGGGAATGGCTTCTATCATAAGGGGAATATCTTCCGCCTCAAAACCAAATTCAAAATTGGCCTGTCTCATCATATCCCGAAAGAGAGTTTTGGCCTTTTCCGTTCCGTAAGCCAGTTCGCTTATTTTCAGCTCGCGGCTGGCCAGATCTTCTCTGGTCAGAGTACAGCGAATCTGGTTTTCGTTCACTTTTTCTATCTTCATGCGGCAACCTATCCTTTCTGCATGGCTGATCCGTGGATCAGGGTTTGTTTCTGCGGGCTTCTCAATCATATACTTTCAATTTCTGCAAGTCAATAGCAGAATCCGGAGTTTAAAAAATTTTAATAATCCTGGGTAAACTTTCACTTGCCAAAACAGTCAAGGGATGTTATCATGAAGAAAGCAAATGCCTTCGGTACTCTGTACGGGGAGGGAGGCGACAGTCTTTAATTTCAGGTTGATTTGACTTTATTTTGGAACAATTCGTTCCGCTCCATCCTTTTCATTAAAATTGTGTATCACATTTCACATTATATGACAGAAGGGGAAAACTGTCATAATTCTGAGGATGTCTTGCAAGCTGCGTGCGAATGCGCTTGGTCATAAGTATGTCAACTAATTTTCACAAATATAATTCATTTTAAACTTATCTGGCAATGGAAATAATTGCCATTGTAAGTACTGCCGGAGACATTTGCCATATTATAAGGTTTTCCTGATTGATTCATCACAAAATTAATGGCCTTTTGGCGGAAAACCGGATAAAAGGGGGTATTTTTTTGCATGATAAGAGGGCAGATGTAATGGAGGCTGCCAGAAAGGACATGCTTTTACAGCTGGAGCAGATGTGCCGGAACGGTGTTGCGCTTTATATGGACGGGCGGGCCGTGCGGCCTGCGGAGGCAGTGTCCAGAGTTGTAAGGGAAGACAGTCCCTACATGGCAGACTATGTATTGGGTTCTGACGGAACGATAGAGCAGGTGCGTTTTGATAAAGTGAAAAGCCGGTAAAAAACGGAAGGCATCTGATAACGGAGCTACAGACATCTGCAGGAAATGCTGCCGTCTGCCCACCATGGGATTGCCTCTCACGCTGACGGCGGCGGTATGGAATGCACGGTCTTTGGCATGCATACTCGGGAACAAATGTTTGGATCTCGCGGGAAGTTTGTGAAAAATTGCCGGAATTTGTTGATGACGCTTGTCCTCAAATGTGTTATGATGTAACTGTCTGTCTCTGAAGGCGGACAGTTACATTCTGAAGAAAGGTGAACAAAGATGAGGAGAAAAATATTACCGGTAGTTGTGGCATTGATATTAATCATTGTTGTTGCAGTGATAGGTTTTGGCAGCAGGCTCATGGAAGAGTATTCCTACAGCACGGAGCAGGCCGATATGGATGCCTATTTTGGAATTTCGGAGGGACAGCTGGCAATTGTTCTTCAGGATGAACTGACCTCTCACAAGGCGATTGTGAAGAACGGAATGGTATATTTCCGTATGGATACGGTACGCACATACCTGAACGAAGGTTTTTATGTAGACAGGAATGAAGAAAAGATTCTTTATACCACAGCAGATGACACCATAGCTGCGGCTTTCGGCGCAGCAGAATATACGGACAGAGACGGAAGCCACTCCATGGGATATGAGATCTGCTTTGTCCAGGGGGAGGACATCTATCTGGCCTCGGAATATATCAAACTGTTTGCAAACTTCTCCTGTACTGTGTTTGACAGGCATCTGCAGCTTTACACCCAGTGGGGAACCAAAGAGACCATGGATATTTCCAGGGATACCCAGGTACGCCTGGAAGGAGATATCAAAAGTCCCATTCTTCGGGAGATGGAGGAGGGTGAGACAGTGGAGATTCTGGACATGGGGGAAACCTGGAGCAAGGTGAAAACCGGGGATTCCATTATCGGGTATGTGCAAAACAAGAGGATGGAGAATCTCAGTTCGGATATTGAGGAACCGGTGACGGACTATGTGGAAAAGCCCTATACCTCCATTGCCATGGAGGGCAGGGTGAGCCTGGGATTTCATTCCATCGGGGGAGAGGGCGGAAACGCGACGCTGAACGCCATGCTGGCGGAGTCCGACGGTATTAATGTAATCGCTCCCACATGGTTCAGCCTTACGGACAATGAGGGCAATTTCCGTTCCTTTGCGTCTTCCCAGTATGTGGCTGAGGCCCATAACCGGGGACTTCAGGTATGGGGTGTGTGGGATAACTTCAATTACAGAAACGAGACGGGCAGCGAAGTCAGCAGTTATCAGGTGCTTTCCTCCACGGAGAAACGCAGGAAACTTACCGGAGAAATGGTAAATACCGCTCTGGAACTGGGACTGGACGGCATCAATGTGGATTTTGAGGGACTGACGCAGGACTGTGGGGAACATTACATTCAGTTTCTGAAGGAGCTTTCTGTTTTGTGCAGAGGCAGCGGCCTGATTTTGTCGGTGGATAATTATGTGCCTCTGAATTTTAATGACTACTACAGACTCGATATTCAGGGGCGGATATTGGATTATGTGATTATTATGGGGTACGACGAACACTGGAGAGGCAGCGGGGACCCGGGCAGTGTGGCCAGCATCGGTTATGTGTCCGGAGGACTGGACAGGACTCTGGAGCAGGTTCCGGCGGAAAAGGTGGTAAACGCGCTGCCATTCTATACCATTCTCTGGCGTACGGAGGGAGCGGAAGTAACGGATGAATATATTACGCTGAAAAATCTGCCGGAATTTTTGCAGGGGATATCGGCGGAGCTGACCTGGGACGAGACAGTCTGTCAGAATTACGGTGAATGGCAGAGCGGTTCCGCGCTGTATCAGATTTGGGCGGAGGACGCGGAATCCATTGCGGTGAAGCTGAATGTGATGAATGCCAGGGACATCGGCGGAGTGGCCGTGTGGCGGCTGGGTTACGGCACGGAGGAAGTGTGGAAGCTTATCAGGACATATGTGAACCTGTAGGTTTCTTCTAAACGGAACGGGCCGGGAATATAAATATTAAAAAAATCACATGGAAAATGAAGAATGGACAAATTTTGGTATCGGGTATTTTCACTGGGCATGACCGTGACGCTGCTGGTCTCCATGCTGTATGTGGGGCGTGAGATCGGTATTTACGTGGCAGGCAGCGGTGTCAGGGGAGCGGACCGGGGCGAAAAGCTGTGCGTGGTTATCGATGCCGGACACGGGGGAGACGACCCCGGGAAGGTGGGGATTAACGGCGTAATGGAGAAGGAGATCAATCTGCAGATTGCGGAGAAAGTAAAGACATATCTGGAAGCGAACGGCGTAGAGGTAGTAATGACCAGGGAGTCTGACCAGGGGCTGAATGACCCGGATGCATCCAACAAGAAAGTACAGGATATGAAAAGAAGGATTGAACTGATTCACGGGACGGCTCCTGATCTGACGGTGAGTATTCATCAAAACAGTTATCCGGAAGAATATGTCCACGGAGCACAGGTGTTTTACTACACGGGAAGCACCCACAGCAGGCGGCTGGCGGACTGCATCCAGGCCC
>CAMWWF010000199.1 GCA_947177885.1 uncultured Lachnospiraceae bacterium | reverse complement strand
ACATTATCCGGCGCATTATCCGAAAGCAGCTTTGTGAAATAATAGCTGTTAATCCCTTCTTCCTTTTCATAATTTGGATCTACAACCGGATATTTCTCTCTGTTTTCCCGACAATGGGATATCCATTCCTCATGACTGTCTCTCATCCAGTCTTCAGAGACCGCCAACAGTTCTTCCATGAATGTCCCCAAATCTTTTTGTATGGGGATATCCACGGGCACATCGCCCTTCGCCAATTCTTTCTCATCAATATCCACCATGATCTTTACGGCATCCGGCGCAAGATGGTCCGGATAATAACCCGTTGTAGACTGGGACATCCTGCTGCCAAGAATAAACAACATGTCACATTCCTGCACTGCAAAATGGCTTGCCCTATCTCCATAGGCGCCTGGCCGGCCAATGAAAAGACGGTTTGTTGACGGGATTACACCGATCCCTCCCCTGGAAGTTACTACAGGAATAGCAAAACGCTCTGCAAAAGTCAAAAGCGCTTCCCTCACCCCAGCGCTCAATACACCGTATCCCGCAAAGATCAATGGTTTTTTGGCATTTTCGATCAGTTCCCTTATCCTGCCCCAGTCTACCGTAACTTCAGCAACCGGATTTACCTCATATCCTTTCATTTGCTCCGGGATCTGCCTGTTCTGTATGTCAACCGGCACATCGATCCACACCGGTCCCTTCCTTCCGCTCATGGCTTCATAATATGCCCGCTCCATATGATAGCGGATGTCCGCCGGATCAAGAACAGCCACAAAGTACTTTGTCACACCCCCTGCTACATGGTCCAGCGTAATGCTCTGAGTCCCTTTCGTCCGTATCCCGGTCTCCATCTGATATTTCAATATTTTGGAATTAGCCTGTCCGGAAAGGACGAACATTGGGGAGGAATCCGTAAAAGCCCCCGCGACACCAGTTATAGCATTCGTCGCTCCAGGGCCTATTGTCACAAGGGCTACTCCTGGAATACCGCTGACCCGTCCCTCAGCATCTGCCGCCATAGCGGCGACCTGCTCATGCTGGCAGCATACCGCTTTCAGCTTTTGGTTCCTTTTCAGGGCATCCGTCAACCACATTGCCGAACTGCCCGATACCATATAGACGGTCTCGACACCTTTGCTCTGCAAAAAATTAAAAATATACTCTGATACTGTCAATTCTCCATCCTCCTGCTCCGGTTTTACCAAAACCTCGAAAACACACATAAACTAAAATGTGTGTTTTCTGCGCCTGACTTTTCATTTTATAGCCCATCCTGTGATACATCTGCTGTTGCTATCACAGGCACTCCCCCTGCTTTAGAAGACAGCGTGCATACTATATCATTTGTCTTTACATCTCCATCAACTGCCACGCTGTGGAGTTCTTTCATGATTTCCTCCACTTTTGCCTTTTTCACCGGCATCTTTGTGCGCACCGCAATTAAAGGCTGATGCCCATTCCGCACTTTCACTGTCGTCGTCACAGTCCTTTTAGGATCCGTTCGCTCCTGTTGGGCGAACTTTGCACCTCTTGGACATTTATTCCCGACAAATCTTCCCGCCATGTCATTCCACTTTACCTGACACCCATTCGGACATACTGTACAGGTCACAGTATCCTTCTCCGGAAACCCTTTTTTCATGCAATTGGTCATCCCTTCATCCCAGGCTTCCATCGGTTCCCCCCGCAGTAAGTGCACCGCATTCCGACCTGCTGTCTCTCCCTGTTCTGAAACATAGTCTGCAAGATCCATCACATGACGGGAATTTCCGCAGGAAAAGATGCCTGCCGCACTGGTCTGCAGATATTTGTCAGTGACCATACTGTTATCCTCATTCAGCTTTATTCCTGCTGTTTTTGCCACCTCGTTTTCAGGGATCAGCCCAACAGAAAGAATCAGCGTATCGCATTCCAGGATCCTGCCCGTCCCTGGTACCGCCTCATGATTTTTGTCCACTTCCGACAGTTCTACAGCTTCCAGT
Organism: uncultured Lachnospiraceae bacterium; assembly: GCA_947177885.1. The sequence goes on along the minus strand of CAMWWF010000199.1, from coordinate 3,915 downwards.
TTATTTTTTCCGATGATATTTGACACTGTGGTATTTACATATAAAGGAATGCCAAATTCATAAACGCACTGGCTCACATTTCTGGCAAGCCCGGCCGGTGCTGACAGTATCTCTGCTACTGCCAACACCTTCGCCCCTTCCAGCGTAAGCCGCCTTGCCATAATGAGACCGATATCTCCCGAGCCCAAAATAACTGCGCGCCTTCCGACCATAATATTCTTGCGGTTCAACAGATTCTGTGCTACACCCGCTGTAAACACCCCCGCCGGTCGGCTCCCGGGAATTGAGATATTGCCTCTCGTCCTCTCCCTGCAGCCGGTGGCAAGGATGACCGCCTTTGCGTGATACCTTTCCATTCCTTCTCTGGTATACGCCATTACATCATGGGACGGCAGGAGCTCTGCCACATGCCGAGATGTCAGAATCTTTACACCACTGCTCAACGCTTCTTCTATAGCAAGCCCGGCATATTCGGGACCCGTCAATTCCTCTTTATAGCGGATCAGACCAAAGCCGCTATGGATACATTGGTTTAGGATACCGCCTGCCTCCCCTTCACGCTCCAGGACAATGACCGAATCCGCGCCCTCTTTCCTGGCCGCACATGCGGCCGCTAACCCACCCGGTCCACCGCCGACTACCAACACATCGCATTCCTTTATCATTTCATTTCACCCGAAAACATTTCACTGCCCTTCCCCCTGTATGTGATCTCTGATGGCGGGATACGGTAATCCCGGATAAGCATGTCGACAATCTTACTCATGCAGTAACCGCCATTACAGCGTCCTGTCATACACCATGCACGGTATTTGATAGAGGACAGGCTTCTTGCACCAAGCATATTTTCAATGGCATCCCGGATCTCTCGCTTCGTCACATTCTGACACCGGCAGATAATCTCGCCATACTCCGGATCTATGGCAATCAATTTCTCCTGCTCCTCTTTTGAGAGCTCCCGATATCGCACAGGTCCTCTCCTCAGAGGATTGAAATCTTTCTTTTCTTTCAATTTTAAATGCCTGCCCAGAATATCACGGACCATCCTGGCAATCGGTGCAGAAGCAGTAAATCCCGGAGATTCAATCCCGATAAGGTTTATCAATCCTGGACAGCATTCCTCCTCTTTAATGACAAAATCCCGGAATCCTCCTTCTCCTGGCGGTGCCTGTTTCGGACGGATACCGCAGTAATTTCCGATGATATCCCTGCGCTCAATCCCCGGGAGCAGGGCTTTCGCTTCCCTGAACAGCTTTTCCATGACTATCCCTGTCGTCCCATAGTCATCTCTCTCTTCCAGATACTCCGCACTGGGTCCAATGATCAGGTTTCCGTTAATTGTCGGAGTAAGATGGACTCCCAGTCCTCCAATTCCCGGTTTCGGCACTGGATATGCCGGTATATCCAGCATCTCATCCGCAATCTTATCCAGGATAAAATACTCTCCGCGGCATGGATATATGGTGTACTTATCCACTCCGGCCATAGATGATATTCTGTCACAATACAGTCCTGCAGAATTCACCAGATATCTGCTCCGATATGTCCCGGATGCGGTCTGAATGGCAAACGTTCCCTTTTCCAGGTCCTTCGACTCTGCGTTCCCGTCCGTTCTTCCTATTCCGGTCACTTCACTGTCAAAAATAAACTCTGCCCCATTTTGGGCTGCATTCTCCGCATGGGCAATACAATAAATAAACGGATCAAAAATCGCTGTGTTTGGGGAGAGCATCCCTCCGATGCCTCCCAGTCCAGGTGCGATATGGTGAAGCTCCTGTGCATCTATGAGCCGTAATCCTTCACAACCGTTCTCCTCGCCGCGGCTTATGATACCTTTCAGTGCATCCATATCATCCTTATCAAATGCTACCAGCACCTTTCCGGTCTTTTTGTATGGGATGTCCAATTTTTTACAGATTCCTTCAAATTCCCGATTCCCTTCCACACAGAATTTTGCCATCAGAGTCCCAGGCTTATTGTTGAAACCTGCATGAACAACACCGGACATTCGGCCGCTGGTGCCATAAGCGACGTCACACTCTTTTTCAAGCACGAGGATGCTCAATTCAAATTTAGATAGTTCCCTCGCTATGGCACAGCCGACCGCCCCGGCGCCAATGATAATCACGTCATATATCTTATTCATCTCATCTTCCTGTCACGCGCAGATCATTGTCAATGGTCCCATCCTCAATGCGCTTCTTTAAGCACTTCAGTCTCGTGCACTTCCATCCTTCAAAGGTCTCCTTATCAAATTGGACATTGTCATAGAAATTCATCAGCTCTTTTCCTGCTTTTTCGATAGTCCACTCCGGATGGTAATAATCTTTAAGCACTGTCAATATTTTTTCTGATGAAACACGATAACTCCTCGGGTCCGTATGTTCCCCGGTAAAAGTCAGCTCACATCCCGGAACACACTTCTGGGCTATCTCGGCAAGATCCCTGACGGTATAATTATTATCGTCCTTTCCGATATTGAATACTTCGCCTTTTACAAGCTCTTCCGGAGCCTCCAGAACCGCGAGGAACGCGTTGCTGATATCCTGGATATGAGACATAGGTCTCACCGGCGTACCGTTGCTCTTGATTTCGATCAGCTTCTTTGTGTAAGCATATCCCACAAACCCGTTGAATACGATATCACAGCGAAGGTTCGGGCTTGCCCCGTAGGCAGTTGCCGGGCGCAGGATTGTTACGATAAAGTCGTCGTCGCATAATTCCTTCAGCTCTCCCTCACATTTCCATTTCGTCTTCGCATAAGCTGTGATTGGGTTCTTTTCACTTTCCTCATCCGCCGCTTTACTGGTGTCAGAGATGCCATATACACTCTGAGATGACGCATAAGCAAATCGCTTTACGCCGGCTTCTTTGGCACATCTTGCAATTTTCATCGTCCCCTCATAGTTGATGGCATAGGTTAGAGATTCGTCGAAATCCCCCAGGGGGTCGTTGGACAGCCCCGCCAAATGGATCACATAGTCGATTCCCTCAAAATCCTCCGGCGTGCAGTCACGCACATCCTTTTTGATTTGCTTTACCAACTTCTGGGGCGCCGGTTTCAAATAGCAGTCCTCATAATAACCGATATCATAACCCACCACATCATAGCCTTTTTCATTCGTGAGCCAGGGAACCATCACAGAACCAATATATCCCAGATTTCCAGTAACCATAATTGTCTCAGCCATTTTTTCTCTCTCCTTTAAGTTTTTTACAATAAAAAAGACCCTGTTTCAGGTCTTAATTTATCCATTATATTTGCCAATTCTATTTCAACGTCTAAAACTTTACCACTATCACATCATCAAATATTTTTATCGAACCGTCATTCGGATAGCTCGGCATTTGCTCTATTTCTTCTTCCCAGGCAGGATCCGGCTCTGAAATTTGTTTTGACGCATATCCAGTCCATATATACATAAACTTGTACCACATATAATTATTGGGAATATCTGTTTCATACAAAGGATTCGTAATGATATAATCAGATGTACTAATGCTTTCGGGAAATATATCTGTATTTTTCTGTCTTGGATTTATATATAAAATTGAATAGTTATCATCATATCCTTCAATAGACTGAATCCGTGTTACCATTGTTATAAAATAGGCCTTAGCTTTTTCCTGGGCGATATCCATGTTTAAATAACATAGCCCCGCATAACGGAAGTATAGAACACCTATAATGCCCACCCATATAGTCCCACATTTATAGAACCACTTAAGTCTTCCTGCTTCTGCTTTTTCCAACAATATTGCTAACAGCAAAAAGACACACATATAGGTATACATATGAAGTCCATGTACAGAACTTGCTTCATATAAAAGAAAATTGCTGTTAACCGCCAAGGGAAACAAAACAACCGTCATCAGTAAAATATATGCAGCCTTCTTTTTGCCATTCCTGAACAT
>CAMWWF010000198.1 GCA_947177885.1 uncultured Lachnospiraceae bacterium | reverse complement strand
ACTGTATACTGTTCGGAACTGGTCTTTGTCAAAGCAAGGATATCCTTATTGACCTTCCATTCCTTTTCTCCCGCATTTCGCAGATCATCCGCAATAAACTGCCTGGCGTCTTCATCCAATGCGTCGATCTCCTGCGCAGACATTCCTGTCTTCAACAGATATTCTTCCGCATGGTCAGGCTCCTTTGCAGCGGAGGTAATTTTCAGATAACCGAAAGTAATAATCAGACACATCAGCGCAGTTAATATCTTTATGGATATCCTCTTTCCAGGTTTTCTGTCTTCATATACATTATGCTGTGCACACAGGCCAACATTGATATCTTCTGTGGAAGCATTCACACTTATCAGTTCCTTATGTCTATAATTTTCAAAGCCGGGGTATGTTAATGTCAACACAAAACTGGCTGAAACAACCGGTTTCGGCAATGTGTAATGTAGTCAGTTTAGAACAATTTGTTCTAAATGTCAATAGAACTTTTGACCGCAATTATACTGAATATAATGGTTCATTACGTTTATTGCACTGATGCATCCACTGTCTGGCGGACAGAATGAACCGGTTTGTTACTGCTAATTGTAGGTGATCAGATGAAAAAATATGAGCGATTACGAAATTTAAGAGAGGATTTTGATATGACCCAGTCAGAAGTAGGGGCATATCTGCACATTTCCCAACGTTCTTACGCCCATTACGAAGCCGGAACCAGGGATATTCCTTTGGAAATATTAATAGAACTGGCAAATCTGTATCAGGTGAATCTGGACTATCTGGTGGGCAGGACCAATGTAAAGGACCTGCTGCCATATTCTTAAGCAGCTTTCGCCGCCTGTATTTTCAACACCCTGAACTGTGATTTCCTGGTAAAATTATCAGTAAACACTTCCGCGCGTGGACTGTTCCTGTAAGTTTCCATCATCCCTCCGAGAGTCCGGCTTTCCGTAATAGCTCTGTCAGTTCCCAATTCATCCGCTCATATAGACCCGGTATGCACGCTGAAAGAGGAAGGACATTTATACAACCCTCCATTCAGCTCAAATGCCTGCAGGATATTTTCAGAATAATCTTCCCTGTGGAATTCCTGATCAGCGTCCATAAAGTCATACAGGTTTTCCATAAGCCTTTCCGATGTCATGGATGGGGAATAGTACATAAAATCCCCATCAGCGCCGGCCGATGGGGAATCTTTTTAACATATATCTTTTAGAATACAAACACGGCGGCGCCGTAAGGAGGCAGATCGAAAGAAATAGAATGTTCCTGGTAATGACAGGGCTCCTTCACCGCCATGATCTCCGCGGGAATCTCGTTGCCCCAGCCGCCGAACTTCTCGTCATCACTGTTTAAGAGCAGCTTATACTTTTTCTTCTTAGGCACACCCACAGTATAACCCTCCCGCTTCATGGGAGTCATATTCAGCACAAACAGCAGATTATTTTTCCCTGTGGAGGACTTTCTCACAAAGGAATACACGCTGTTCTCCGCGTCGTCCGCGTTCATCCACTCAAAGCCTGCCCAACTGTCGTCAAGCTCATGGAAGGCGGGATATTTATTGTATAATTTCAGGAGCTCGCCTACATAGGCCTGCATACCCTGATTATTCTTCTCCTCCAGCAGGTACCAGTCAAGTTCCCTTGCCTCGCTCCACTCCCGCTCCTGTGCGAATTCCTGTCCCATGAACAGAAGCTTCTTTCCTGCATGGCCGAAGTAATAAGTATAGCCAACCCGCAGATTAGCGTATTTATCCACCGTATAACCGGGCATCTTATTCACCATGGAGCATTTCAGATGTACCACCTCGTCATGGGACAGGGGCAGGATATATTTCTCGCTCTCGTTATAGCTCATGGCAAAGGTCATGGCATAGTGATTCCCCTTCCGGTAAAGGGGATCCAGCTTCATGTACTCGCAGAAGTCATGCATCCATCCCATATTCCATTTAAAGGCAAATCCCAGACTGTCGGTTCCGATATCACCGGTCACATTGGGCCATGCGGTGGATTCCTCCGCCACTGTCAGGAAACCGGGATAAGTGCCTCTGACTACGGAATTCATATGCTTAAAGAATTCGATCGCCTCCAGATTCTCATGTCCGCCGTACTCATTGGGCAGCCATTGTCCGTCCTGCTTGCCGTAGTCCAGATACAGCATGGAAGCCACTGCGTCCACACGGATACCGTCCACATGGAACTCTCTCAGCCAGAACAGCACATTGGCGATCAGGAAATTCTTCACTTCCGGCTTGCCGTAATTAAAGATCTTCGTCCCCCAGTCAGGATGCTCGCCGCGGCGGGGATCGGGATGCTCAAAGATGCACTGTCCGTCGAATTCTCCCAATCCGTGGGCGTCCCGTGCAAAATGGGCAGGCACCCAGTCCAGGATCACACCGATCCCCGCCCTGTGCAGTTTATTCACCAGATACATAAAATCCCTGGGAGTCCCGTAACGGGAAGTGGGAGCATAATAGCCTGTGACCTGATAACCCCAGGAACCGTCAAAAGGATGCTCGGCGATTCCCATCAGCTCCACATGGGTAAATTTCATCTTCTTTAAATAGTCCACGATCCTGTCGGCAAACTGGCGGTAATTATAGAAGCCTTCCTCCGTTCCGTCGGGATGCTTCATGAAGGAACCCACATGGCACTCGTAAATTGCCACAGGCTCCCTGTTCCAGTCTTTCTTATCGCGCTCCGTCATCCACTTTGTATCCTGCCATTCGAATCCGCTCAGATCCGTGATGATGGAAGCCGTCCCCGGACGCAGTTCCGCATAATTTGCAAAAGGATCCGCCTTATACAGCTTCCTGCCGTCCTTTGCCGTGATCAGGAATTTGTACATCGTCCCCTCCCCAACATTAGGGATGAACAGACCCCAGATGCCCACCGGCCCCAGTTTTTCCATGGCATGGGACGTCTCGTTCCATCCGTTAAAGCTGCCCACCACATGCACTGCTTCCGCATTGGGCGCCCAGACACCGAAATAAACACCCTGCTTCCCCTTCTCCACAGAAATATGCGCACCCAGCTTCTTGTAAATGTCGTAATGCGTCCCCTGTGAAAACAGATACTGATCAGCTTCCGAGATAAATACCTTTTGTGTTTCTTGTTCCATAACCTTTCCCTCCATACATTACTGTCATCTCTTGCATTCTCCCCTGCATCTGCCCTTACGGCCGATCTTCGAGAGCCTGTTGTCCTACGATTCTTATGGAGATCCCGCCTTTACACGAAATCCCTTTCACTCAGAACGATCATATCTTCTTCATCATACCTTCTCGCAAACAATATGTCAAAGAAGTGTTTCAATGTCTTCTTATTCGCATGGCGTATGGCGTTATCTACCAACTCCTTGACTTCCAGAACCGTCACCACATGATCACTGGTCTGCATCTCGTCAATTCTGGTGTGAAGCGCCAGAATACCCATATCATCAATAGAATATTCACGCTCTCTCGCATACTTTCTTCCAAAAGCAACCAGTGTGCCGTTGCTCAGTGACTCCACATCCATTCTTGCCGTAAAGCAGGCTGCCAGCTTGGGATACTGCTCCAGAAATTTGTTCATTGCCTTCTTCACGTCCTCCAGAATGATAATGATACCGAAGGATTCCTGCTGCAGCGCTTTGTAAAGACGCTTTGCCGTATCCGCATCCATGCCTGACGCTTTCTGGATGATCAACGCACCGCTTGCCAGCTGGTTTATGGTTGTCTCCACATCTTTTTTATTCAATGCCTGACCGGAAATCTTTGCCACCTTACCCGCAAAATTACTGTCCGTCATCTGTACTTCACGGATCATGTTCTTGGCAAGGGACACCGTGTCCATTCCTTCCTCACCGGTGATAACAATATTTCCGGTATATGCGGCCATGCTGATATTATCAATGGCCTGAACCAGTTGTTCTCTGGATGCACGGCTTTGGATATAGGGACCGTACAGCTCCTTCTCCTCCTTGGTCAGACCGCGCACTTTTCCTTTCTCACGCTCTATGGAGGGCTGCTCCCCGCCTTCTCCCGAGGACTCCCTGCCGACTTCCGGTTTCTTCTTTGCTGATTCCTCCGCCTTGTTTGCCCATAACTTCTGCTTTGCCGGTTTCTCTGCTTTCGTTGTCTGGGATTTCTGCTCAACAGTAGTTTCCGGTTCCGACGTATCTTCCCCATCCGCTTTGTCTGCCTTCTCCGTCTCCGGTTCTCCCGTTTCTTCCGCCGCATCCGCTCCGGATTCGTATGCCCCGTCTTCTTCCGCTGCTCCACTCCCCGGTTCTACAGCTTCCTCCTCATTGTAGGCTTCCTGCGCAGGCTCTGCGATCTCGTCCGCTCCATCAGTCTCAGAAGCGGACTCTGCCTCATACGCTTCATATTCTTCCGGTTCATATGCTTCTTCCGCCGCCTCATATACATCAGGCACCGGGTCCGCCGATCCATAAGCATCCTCTGCATCCTCGGTTTCTTCCACTTCGTCGGCATCCCCGAAGATTATTTCCTGTTCCGTTTCCCTCAGGATGTCTTCCGGCTCATCCTGCGGCCGTCTGTCCCAATCCTCATTTTCCTCCGGGTATTCCTCCTCCGTCTCCTCGTAGAAACTGTCCTCCGCCGTTTCACCGTCATCCACATTCGCTTTTTCCGTAAACGTCTGCGGGGTGGACTCCTGTGCTTTTGTATTATCGCTCTCCAACTGTTCCAACAGACCGTCTCTGACAGCCGCCTCAAACGCAGTAAACATTTCCCCGGTCTGCTGAAGCACATGCTGACGCACTTCTTCTCTGCGCCTCTCGGCATTCTCCTGCTTCATGCGTTCCCATTCCCTGAGAATATCTTCCAGGTTCATCTGTCCGGTAATCTGCTTCTCGATCTGTTCGCTTTCCGGCATGACCAGGCTGATCTGTCCGTCCGATTCCTGGGAAAGGACATTTGCTATCGCCTTGGGCGGCTGTGCCGTCAACGCCTGTTCCTCCGCCCTGGATTCTCGCTTTAACTGTTCCATAACAGTCTGTGCCGTGGTATCCGCCGCGGATTGCTCTTTCGACAGATCCGTCTTTTGCTGTTCTTTTGCGGTCCCTGTCCCGGAGGGCTTCCTCACAGCTTCCGCTTCGGCGGGTTCTCCCACAGCCTCTCCCGCCTCATCCTCTACAAAAACAGTTACTTCAACCGTCTCTTTCTTTAAAGCAGTCTCCTTCACCGCATGATGAAAAGGAACTTCCTCCGGTTCGATCTTTCTTCCGGAACCGATCTCCGGCACAATCTCCCTCACAGTTCCTTTCCCCGAAAGCATCTGACCTCCGGCCTGTAAATCGCCAATCTCGCCTGTCTCACCGAAAAATACTTCCGAGTCTTCCATCACTTCCGCTTCCGGTTCCAGGTCATCCTCGTCCACTTCATCTATCTCGGGCAGATCCAGGGATTCCGTCTCCGACTCCATCATGGGCGCCATTATGGTACGTGTGATCGCGTCCTCTTTTTCTGTTTTCTGATCCTCCTCCAGCACTTCCCTCAGTCCTGCCGCTATTTCCGCCTGCAGATTGATCGTATTATACTGCCCCAGATCCATGGGCTTCACCTGAATATCCAGTTCTTCGGACTGCTCGGGTGTGACCTCCCTGGGAGGCTCTGCAGAAAGACGTTGCTCTGCAGATGCGCTCCTCCCTACAAGCTGCTCCTGAGAAACAGATTCATATATTTTGGTCTTCCCGCCCAATTCATACCCGCATCCGGCATTCTGCCCCTGAGACAAGGAATCCTGCTGGGATTCATAATAAAATTGCTCCTGGGATGCCGGTTCCTGCCCGGTCGCATAATAAGGCTGCTCCTGGGACGCCGTTCCCTGCTGTGTCTCATAGTAAAACTGCTCCTGAGGCACCGTTCCCTGCTGTGTCTCATAGTAAAACTGCTCCTGAGACGCCGTTCCCTGCTG
>CAMWWF010000197.1 GCA_947177885.1 uncultured Lachnospiraceae bacterium | reverse complement strand
CACGCTGATCAATCTGCTGATGCGGTTCTATGATCCGAACAGCGGTGTTATAACAGTGGATGGCAGGCGGAATGACAGGATGACCAGAAGCAGTCTGCGGAAAGCCTATGCCATGGTACTGCAGGATACCTGGCTGTTTTACGGGAGTATTTACGAAAATCTTGCCTATGGAAAGGAGGGAGCCACAAGGGAGGATGTGGAGGCAGCCGCAAAGGCGGCCCGCATTCATTCTTTTATCAAACGGCTTCCCGAGGGGTATGATACCATACTGACAGACGAGGGAACCAATATTTCCAAGGGACAGAAGCAGCTCCTGACCATAGCCAGGGCGATGCTGCTGGATTCCAAAATGCTGATATTGGACGAAGCAACCTCCAATGTGGACACCCGCACGGAACGGCAGATTCAGAAAGCCATGCTGAAGCTGATGGAGGGAAAGACCTGTTTTGTCATTGCGCACAGGCTGTCCACCATTGAACACGCGGATCTGATCCTGGTGGTCAATGACGGAGAGGTGGTGGAGCAGGGGACGCATACGGAGCTGATGGAGCGGCAGGGGGTATACAGAAGGCTGTATAACGCGCAGTTTGAGTAGAAGACCGGGGGAATGGTTTTTTATCATGTTCCGGGTAATGGTATGGTGCAGGGAAGGAACTGTGTTCAAAATTGAATATGTCTTGGGATGACCTCATATAATTTTATGGAGATTGCAGGGAAATATGGAGTCATCTATGAAAAAGTTTGTGGCGGCAATCCTGGTGTTCGATCTGATGGCAGGATTGCTGTTTTTGGGTTTGCAGGAGAGCAGAGGACAGATTCCGGCGGGTGGTGCTGCTGCCCGGACCGCCGCGGAGGGTGAGAGTACTGTGGATGGGGAAGATGTTCAGGAGGATGATGTGCGTAAAATTGCCATTACCTTTGATGACGGTCCGCACCCGTATTACACGGAGCAGCTTCTGGACGGACTGAAGGAAAGAGGAGTGGTGGCTACCTTTTTTGTCACGGGGGAGCACGCGGAGCTTCACCCCGATATTATCAGACGGATGCAGGAGGAGGGGCATCTGATCGGCAATCATACATACAGCCACATTCAGCTGACGAAAAATAACCGGGAAACCTTTAAGGAGGAGTTGATTAAGACCAATGAGATTCTGAAAGAAATTACCGGGGAGGAGGTGCAGTATGTGCGTCCTCCTTACGGTTCCTGGGACAAGAGCTTCGAGAAGGAACTGAACATGTTCCCGGTGCTGTGGAATGTGGACCCTCTGGACTGGTGCTCCGGAAAAGTATCCTGCATTGTAGATAAGATCGTGAGCAGGGCGGGAGAGAACGACATCATTCTGATGCATGATTATTATGACACATCCGTGACGGCGGCGTTGCAGGCAATCGATGAGTTGATGGAGAAGGGATATACCTTTGTGACGGTGGAGGAGATATTGTTTGATTGACCATTCTTCTGTTGCACGACTGTTATAACACTTCCGTGTCAACGGCATCACATGGGATCAGGCCATATGGCCTGATCCCATGTGATTTTTTCTGCGATGAGGGAGTGCGGCAAAGAGAATCCCCAGACAGGCAGCCAGTGAAATGCATTCCGCCATCCGCCAATGGAGCGGTTCTTTGAATACAACATGGATATTACCGTCATAATCTGCCGGGAGAGTTACCCGGAGCATTCCATTCTGTCCGGAAGAAACCGGGAGAGTCCGGCCGGTGTCATCCGTGCATTGGTAATATCTGTAATAATTCAGCGGAAAGTCGATATAACCGCCTTCTGCGCCTGCGGTAACGTGACACCGGATTTCCGTGCCGCGTTTTGTGTAGTCGTCAAAGGAAGTGATATTTATCAGACTGAACCAGCCCTCATAGATCTCATCGGGATCGGTTACTGTCGGAAGATAATCGTTAGTGCTCAACAGCATGGTATCCAGATCCTCGGTGGCATAAATATAGCGGAGAGGGCTGTTCTGAGCCCTGTCACAGATGAACCAGACAGCGTTCAACAGGAGGAGGACCGCCAGAACGGCTGCTGTTGCCAGGGCGGCCGCCTTATTCCAATGTTTGTAAAATGCGGAAATGACATAACAAATGGAAAAGGACAGCAATGTTGCGGCGGGGGCCAGCAGACGCCAGGGAAATTCAATGCTGTAGCACAGTCTTTCCGCCAGCGGGCTTATGGAGGACAAAGCATCCCAGGGAAAGCGGTTGGAGCTCATAAACAGCAGGATACATCCCATACAAAAGCATAAAAGAGCAGGATAAAAATTTTTGTCAGAACGGCATTTTTTTACCCGCAGGACGAGCAGCAGGATAAAGAGCAGAATACCGATCCCGAACGTCAGGCCAATACCATATGCGGGGGAGGGAAATATACCGGATAATCGGAGCTTGGGGTCGGCATTTTTACTTATTTGGGTAAAGATCTGCAGCGGATCGAGTCCCGAGGATTGGAGGCTGCCGGTCGTACAGCCCTCCCATTCCGGTGACCCGATCAATATTTCAGCATTATAGAAATCCAGAAGCGGCACTAAAAAGCCCGTATTCAGGATAACGGACAGAAATGCTGCCAGAACGAGCGTGCGGAAAATATATTTCCGGAATACCTTTCTGACCAGAACGAGGCAGCAGAACAGGATGATCACAGCAGTGATCTCACAGCTCAGTATATGGGATTGCACAAGTCCGGACAGACTGAGGGCAGTGAGAATGGCGTGCTTCTTCCAGTTCTTCTCATCTGTCTCCATAAAGATCAGATAAAAGGAAAGAAGGACCAACGGGAAAAACAGGATCCCCAGGCATTCTCCGATGGCGGCTCTCTTATATACGTCCACCAGACGGTAAAAATTCAGACTGCCCAGTATACAGCCCAGGATTCCCAGTTGCCGGCTGTGAAACATATGGCGGAAAGAGAAATAGAATGCGACAATAGTGCCAAGGTTTATCGCTCCGACCAGGAACTTGTACGCCGTCTGCACGGAAAAACCGAGAAGGCGCAGCATGGCGGGAAAATAGAGCGCGAGATCACCATAAAAAACTCCCACGGCATATCCGTAATCGTAGGCCCATACAGGGTGGATCTTGACAGGAAATGAACCGTAAGACATCCCTTTTTGGATGCCCTCTATCCGGAGAAGATGGTAGAACAGATCGTCTCCGTACAGGAGATGGTCGCTGAACAGGAAATAGGAGGATATCACAAAAATACCCGTCAGGGCAAGTAATACGCCCTTTTCCGCTTTTCCGCCGCGGATAAAAAGATAGATCAGTGTCAGCAGCAGACAGAGCAGGAAGGCATAAAACATGGTTCTCTTATATATGGCGCTGGTCTCAAAGATTCCCATGCTTGTGATACTCAGGTAACCTTCTCCGGAAAAGTTACAGGAAATAACCACATCATCGGCATCTCTTGTCAATTCCAGCATCAGAGTGATATGGTGCAGATTAGGGTTGAGCCGGCCCACCGCGCAATGCAATTGAGTTTCATCGAGGGTTGCCGAGGATGCGGTGACAGAGCTGCCTGTGTGATTGGCATTATAACCGATCTCTATCTGATAGAGTCCCTTTTCAAGCGAAAGGGCAGGAGTCTCCATAAAGATCCCAGCCTGGGACATTGTGTCATCGACAGTCACGTCCTCTGTGATCACTGTGGATTCCGTCACGATGTACTCGTCCGGAGTGAAAGTTTTTTGCAAGGCGTTCCCCCTGTTACAAAGCCAGAATAAAACGGCTGCCGCCAGGAGGATGAGCTGCGCCGACAGCAGAAGAATTTTTCCATTTGGTCTGATTTTCCTTCTTGTTTTCATACCTTTTATATCCATACCTTTCCAGAGTAAAAGAGCGATTTTTGCATTAGATTTATCATCACATATATTCATTCAAAAGGCAAGTATAATTTGCGGGGCAAAAATAAGGCATGTTTTTTCAAACTGAATTTTTTGATGTGTTACATTTTTCGTGTGTTTGGTGACATGACAGGCCTGTTACAGCTAAACTTGGATGATGTTTGTTCCGATAAAAGGAATAGAGAGGATTCCTTTTATCGGAACATTTTCGAACATTCGGCAGCCGTATATAATATGGCTGACCGGGGAGATCGTCCGAACAGATGCGGAACCGGAATAAGAATAAAAGCCGCACATGTCTGGCAGATGCGGAACCGGAATATGTATGGAAACAGCACTTGTTCAAACAGACATGGAATTGGAATAAGAATAAAACAACATATGTCTGGCAGGTGCGGGACTGGAAGAGGAGGCAGGGCAGATGAATACAATGATTTCAGGTTATACGAAAAGCAGCGGAAATTCGATTCAGACATACGGGGATAATCGGTTCGCCGGAACGGATAATGCATCGGCGACTTTTGCCCAGGCGGTGCAGAGACGGGGAACGGACAATGCCGCAATGCAGGGTATGCGTTCTCCTCAGGATATGACCATGGAGGAGTACAAACAGTATATCGCACAGAAGATCCGACAGATTCCCATTCACCCGAGCCGCAGGAATGAATACATTTCCGTGAATATTTCAGAAGAAGGGTATGCTGCCATGAAAAAGGATCCGGAGTACGAGGCGTGGGTGCTGAACGATCTGCGGTCCGCGTGGGCCAGGCCCGGTTTTTACTTTGGAAGCGGAGATAAGGTATATACAAATATTTATTACGGTGCGACCAGGGAGGAGTGTCATTCGGATACCTGGACCATTCCCTCCAGAAATGCCGGCGACCGTGCCAGAGAGCGGCGGGAAGAGAACAGACGCAGACTGGAAAAACGGATCAAAAAGCAGAAGCTTCAAAAGCAGCTCAGGGAGATCGCGTTTCAGCGTCAGCAGCGCCAGAGGGCACTGGTAAAGAAGCTGATCGAACACAGACAGGAGATTGAGAAGGAGAACCGCCAGCGTTGGAAAAAGACAGCGATGAAGGATAAGCCTGACGGCACCAGGGTATTGGAGACTGTTACAAAGCAGAAGACCATTGAGAAGATCACGGAGCGCGATGTCATCCGGGTAGAGCAGGTGCTGCGGGAGATGCAGCTGCAGCAGGATATGCTCAACCAGAGGTTTTTCGAGGACGGGAATTTCTACGGATTTCAATATTGGCTGATGAACGGATAAAAAAGAGCTGTTGCAAGGGCAGGATCACCTGCCTGGAGCGACAGCTCTTTCTCTTGGTGTACTGTATCATTGAACGTAACGGTTCAGGCAGATTACATTGCCATTATTGACTTTGCGGGAGAGACTGTCTGAACTGTTATCATTGAACTGCTGTCCCGAGCCATTTCTCAAAACGCGCCTGTGCTTCTGCCAACCAGCTTTTTCCCAGGCTTCCCTGTGAACTCAGGCTGTCAAAAAAGGATGCAACATCCGTGTGATCCACTTTATCATATGTGGTGGGAAGCTTTGTGCTTTCCATGGTCTTCTTCCACGACTGATATCTGTCAACGGCTTCCTCATAATAGGACAGCCTTTTCCCCTGAGAGACGGTTCCGGAAAAACCGTTCAGTTTCTCTTGAATCCGTCTTTGCAGATCAATGAATTTTTGCCCCCAGCCCATTTCACCGTTTGCAATGTGCTGATTTAATTCACTGAGCTCTCTGTACAGTTCAGGAGCTTTATCTTTTAATATATCGATCTCATGGACGTAATCGTCCGGTGCGCCTGCCAGAGGACCTTTCTCAATGTGGTATGTGACCCGGCCGTCCTCTGAAACCGTTCCGTTCATACCATATCGGGCAATGGTCTCCATGGCGGACATAAAATCCCGGGCGTGCTGTTCATCCAGATAATTTTCCGCCAGATATCCTGCCTCCGCCAGACCAAAGGAGATGGCATCCCTTCGCTGTTCCTCCGTCATCCCCGATACATCATGGGGGAGCAGGTAATTTTTGATAATGCCGTTTGCCGCCTTGACAATATGTTCAGGAGCATTTTCCAGACTGTCATAGAG
>CAMWWF010000196.1 GCA_947177885.1 uncultured Lachnospiraceae bacterium | reverse complement strand
TCTCGCGGGCTCGCAGATGTCTATAATAGACAGCGGCGGACACTGCCGCATTTGCCCCATCCCCCACAGCCGTCACGATTTGTCGTATGGGCTTCCTGCGGATGTCCCCTGCCGCATACAGACCCGGCACATTGGTGACACAATCCTCTCCCGCCAGAACATAGCCGCTCTCATCACAGCGGACCAGATCCCGGATCAATTCCGTATCAGGCCGTATCCCTACTGCCACAAAAATACCGTTCACCGCCAGATCGGATACTTCTTCCGTCTTCAGATTCCTGATCCGCAGATTTTCCACACTGTCCTCGCCCTGAATTTCCGTCACCACATGACTGTAAAGAAATTCCACATTAGGCAGGGCTTTCAGCTCCTGCTGCAGCACCTGAGCCCCCCGCAGCTCATCCCTCCGATGGATCAGATACACCTTTTCACAGGTTCTCGCCAGATAAATGGCATCCTCTAAGGCCACGTCCCCGCCGCCCGCTACAGCCACCGTCTTTCCCCGGAAGAAAGCGCCGTCACAGGTAGCGCAGTAGGACACACCCATGCCTGTCAGCTCTTCTTCTCCGGGTACGCTCAGCCGGGCATGCTCCGCACCGGAAGCAAAGATCACCGTCTTAGCCTCCAGCGTGTCTCCCTCCACGGTAACCAGCTTTTTATCGCCCTGATCCTCTATGGCTGTGACTCTGCCTTCCCGGAATTCCACCCCGAGCCTGTCCGCATGGGCACGAAACTGCATTCCCATATCAAAACCGTTCATGCCGGGCATTCCCAGATAGTTATCCACCTCATAAGTATTCAGCACCTGTCCGCCGCTCATGGGCGCTTTCTCCACCACCAGCAGATCAAGCCCCGCCCGCTTGCCATATACTGCCGCAGACAGTCCCGCGGGACCGGAGCCGATAATGATCAAATCATACATATTGAATTCTCCTGTTACGTTTTGCTATTAGCTCTCCCCCATTGTCCCCTCATATATTCCGGAGTGTGTCCGAAAATGCTATCCTCGGGATATGCGTCACACTTTGCGGGATTCAGGACCCGATTGGGGAGACGCAGTGGAACAATCATGTTTAGTTTAACAGTTTTGGAATGGAAAAGCAAGGCGGAGAATGTTATAATGGTACAGGGCGTGCAAACCGGGGAAATGCTTTTCCAACACACTCCCGTACTCCATCCGGTCAGAAAGGAAAATTATGACTTCAATATCCAACGAACGCAAAACAGCCCTCATCACAGGCGCCTCCAGAGGAATCGGAAAATCCACCGCGGAAGCCTTCGCCCGGAAGGGATATGACCTGTTCCTGACCTGCCATAATTCCATGGCTGAGCTGGAAACCCTGGCCCGCAGACTGGGTGCGGAATACCATGTTTCCTGTACCCCTATCCGCGCCGACATGGGAATTTACGGGGATGTGGAAAAGCTCTTTTCTCACATAGACACCCTGGACGTACTGGTAAACAATGCCGGGATCGCCCACCTGGGCCTGCTCTCCGATATGACGGAAGCGCAATGGCACAGAGTGATCTCCGTGAATCTGGATGCCTGCTTCTACACCTGTAAGCATGCCATTCCCCTTATGCTGCAAAAGCACCGGGGCAGGATCATCAATGTTTCCTCCGTATGGGGTAACGTGGGCGCATCCATGGAAACAGCCTACTCCGCCTCCAAGGGCGGGGTCAACAGCTTCACCAGGGCCCTGGCCAAGGAGCTTGCCCCCAGCAACATACAGGTCAATGCCATCGCCTGCGGCGTCATGGAAACTTCCATGAACCATTGTCTCTCACCGGAGGATATGGAGGCCCTGAAAGAGGAAATACCCGCTGACCGCCTGGGGGATCCCATGGAAGCCGCAAAGCTGATCCTGCAGATTGCGGAAGCCCCCGAATACATGACGGGACAGATCATAACAATAGATGGCGGATGGTATTGATCCCTCCGCCATCTGCAGATCCTTTGGTCGGATGCCCTGCCTGAATTATCATCTTCTTTCTGCGGGCACAGTTGAATTCTCCGACAACTTCCAACTACCGCAAAGACACCCCGTAACCCGGGTCCGGGACGTATCTCTCAGCTCAGCTTCTCCCGCTCTTCCTGGGCGATCGCCCTGACATCCGCGTCCGATACCAGCGAATCCACAATCTTCTGCATCTCCTGCTTGGATTTCGCATCCTTGCAGCGCATGATCAGATGCTCCCTCTCCGTCTCCGTGAGAGACGCATAGCTCTTCATGGCATCTTCATTCGCAGCCAGAGCAAAACCGAAACCAAGCGGCATATCTGTCATCCCCAGCGTCCCTGACGCCAGTCCGCCCGTATTATTGATATCCATACTGCACATACTCCTTTCTGTTCCATTGCGTCCATCGCGCCTGTTGCGTTCCACGGCAATTGCCCCGCATCCGTCCGGATCATGCCTTTACCGGCCGAATCACTTCCGCCGCCCGAGCGCCTGTAACTTCATGGGCTCTCACAATTGCACCATTCCCACAGATGCCGTTCACAACCGCTGTTTGCCGCAAATTTTCACAGGTATATCAGATCACAGGCTTCCGACCGCCATGCAGGCATGACAGCCGGTCGCTCATATCGACCTGCCTGATGCATCGAATTTGACTGATTCAATGTAATGGATAGTATGTGCAGAAATTTCAGCCAATATCCGGCTGATCCGCTAAGGTTATCGTCTCGGATACCTTACCGTCCGTCTCAAACAAAATAATCTCATTCAAGCCTCTTTTCAGTAAAGGAGCGGGAATATATAATCTCTTCTGGGGCCCGATCTCCCAGAATCTTCCAATATGAAATCCGTTCACAAAAGCGCAGCCCTTTCCCCATCCCGCAAAATCAAGAAAGGTATCCGCAGTCTCCTCCGCCTCGAACGCAAAACGATGGAAAGAGGGCGTTCCCGCAACATAAGGACGCTCAAAGTCCACACGTTCCATGTGATCCAGCGGCAGAGGATACTGCTGCCAGTGATTGTGCATATGACCGTTGATCTGGACGCACTGTCCGATCCCCTTTCTCTGATGCTCCATGCGTGGACCGAAATTCACACGTCCCATATTCTCCACCAGAATATCCAGACGGTCTCCCTTATCGGTAGGGTATTTCGGCTCATGCTCTTCCAGAAGCTCCCTGTCGTACAGTGTCAGCACCGGCTTATCCTCCACCCAGATATTGGCCCGGTCATTTGCCTCCCACAGTCTGATCTTATCCAGATTCTCCTCCGTATCCAGACTGGAGCGATAGAGAATATATCCGTAATTCTGCCCCAGACACTCCATGGACTGAGGGTACACGCTTTCCTTACAGCTGCTCAGATTATCCAGATTGGAGAACAGACCTGTCTTCGCCTGTACGGTCAACGTTCCATAAGCTTTTCTCTTGATATCCGTGGTGAATTTTACATCGGGAAGATCCGTATACTTTCCGATAACCTCCCGGTATCTGCGGTACTTTTCCGTGATCTGCCCATCCTCCGTGAGCACCCCGTCGTAATCATAGGAGGTCACATCCGGTGTCAATACGTCATAATAATTGGAGCCGTTCATAAAACCGAAATTCGTTCCGCCCTCAAACATATAGATATTGACATGTCCGAGCTCCAGCATCCTGTCCAGGTCTTTGACGCTTTCCTCCAGATTCCCACGCATGTGTCCGCCGTTTCCCCAGTGGTCGAACCATCCCACCCAGAATTCCGTGCACATAAGAGGTCCGCCATCCGTATACTTCTCCAGTACCGCGAACCGCTCCTCTGTCCGGGAACCGAAATTTCCCGTGGGCAGAGCATCTTCCAGTTTTCCGCCGTTGAAGCTTTCCGGATAGGGACCGTCAGAAGTGACCAGCGGCACATTGACACCGTTTTCCACCATCAGCCTGCGGATTTCCCGCAAATAATCCTTATCATTTGCGTAATAACCGTACTCGTTCTCCACCTGCATCAGGATCACGGGGCCGCCTTCAGTAAACTGCCACGATGTGATCCTCGGCATGAGCACCTTATAGTAGGCCGCCACATGCCTCAAAAAGGGCTCATAACAGATCCGCAGCCGCATGCCGTCCTCCCGCAGCAGCCACGCGGGCAGCCCTCCGAATTCCCACTCTGCGCATATATAGGGGGAGGGTCTGATAATGACATACAGCCCCAGCTCCTGCGCCAGACGGATAAAGTGCTCCACATCCAAAATACCGTCAAAGCAAAAACTTCCCGGCTCAGGCTCGTGGAGATTCCAGGGAATGTATGTTTCCACCGTATTACACCCCATGGCCTTCAGCTTCTCCAGACGATCCTGCCAGTACTCCGGCACTGTCCTGAAATAATGAAAAGCGCCTGAAATAATCTTGAACGGATTTCCGTTTATATAGAAAGTGTCCCTGATCTCAACTGTACCCATTTTATCACCATACTTTCTGTTCAATCATCACCATACGGCAGTTTGTTCGTAACAGTTCAGTGACCCGTCTGAACTGTTACGTTGGTTCCGCGTCATCCGGATCCTCTTCGGCAAAGTCATTGACAGCCGTTGGGAGGTCCCCGAATGCTCTGATCACAGCTTCAGCGGATGCCGCTGTTCATTTTACCGCCATCTTGTGACAGATCAAATGCTTCCTGCGGTAATTTCCTCCGCCTCTTCCAGGCTGCCGTAACCATACATTTTTACATTGTTCAGCATAATGTCGTAGGCAAGATTCTTATGTTTACCGGCATAGTCCACAATATATCTGCCGTACAGTTCCAGCATTTTATCGGAATAGGTTCCCAGCTCTCCCCGCAGATAAGTCTCATAGGAGGTGTCAAAGGGATTGTCCTCAGCGGTATGGATACTGCGGGCGTTGTTCGCAAGAGCAGGATACTCTGCGGCAAATTCCTCCATCCATCCCACCTGCATATCACAGATCTGTTCAATGATGCTGCGCTTCTCCTCCGTCAGTTCCGGGAAATGATCCTTGATCTCCTCGTATTTTTCCGGTGCCGTGCTGGCCATCATACGGCCGTATTTTTCTTCGATCAGATTATGCCCCCGGGTATATTCCCTGTGAAAATCATAGAGGTACTGCATCAGCATGGTTCTGTTCCAGGTCTGGTATTGGCTCTTTCTCATGATTGAAAAAGTAAACCAGTCATTCTGGCAGCTGGCGCGTCCTCCCTCATTGTGAACCTTGTCAAAAGCCTCAAACTCCAGCTTCGCAATCTCCTCCACCAGTTCCTGATCGGATTTCACTGCCAGTGACGCCTTATATACCAGTTCCTCGCTGTGGGCATCCAGATAAGATTCAATGTCGCTGATAATATTCAGACCATACATCTCCCCGGCAAAGAATTCTCCCACCCGCTCTATCGCTTCCCGGATTCCGTTATCCCGCCGGCTGACACTCTCCTGACAGTCGCCGTTGTCCTGCCGGCTGACACTCTCCTGACAGTCGCCGTTGTCCTGCCGGCTGACGCTCTCCTGACGGCAATTGCCATCCTGCCGGCCATTTATCGCCTGCATCAACTGCTGTAATAAGAGAGAAAGCTCCCTCCCCGCCTCCGTTTCCTCCAGACTCCTTCGCAGCCATTTATCGTGGAGAGGATAGCGGTTCTCAATGTAATGCTGCAACCTCATGGCATAACAGATGCCCTTCCACACCATGATCTGAGCCGTCAGGTCATCTCCCCGGCCTTTCATCCTCGTATAATTATATTGCGCAGCCTGCGCAAACTTCGCGGCGTTCTCCGCGATCTTCAACAGACGTATCTTCTCAGTGTACCCCTGTAGCAGCTTATTTCGGAAAGCGGTAAAACTCCCCTCCGCATCACAGAAGATTTCCCCGTTCACAGCCGCCGCCAGAGAACTGTCAAGGACCGAGCTCCAGTCAATATCCTCATAACTTTTTGCCCCTGTCAGCTCACCGTAATATTCCGAAATGACTATCACGCCGCGCCGGTTCTTGCCATTGACGTGAGG
>CAMWWF010000195.1 GCA_947177885.1 uncultured Lachnospiraceae bacterium | reverse complement strand
CCCCCCCCCCCCCCCCCCCGTTTTTTTTTCAAGCAGACGACGGCATCCGCGCTTCCTCTACGGCTCGTGGGCTCGGAGAGGTGTCTAAGCGACAGGTCTATGTATTCCGTCAATGCATCCTGCAGCTTTCTCTGATCCACTTCGTATAAGCTTTCCACTATCTTCTCCGCAGATGACCGTTTCACCGCGCCGCACCTGATCAGGTGATTCAGGATCTCATTTCTGTAAACGGCGCTGATCTCCTTATTTGGAATTGCGATCTGACATATATAGGCACCGGTAGGCTGCATATATCTCTTCACAGCCTTGAGGTATCCCGCGGCCAGAAGCAGACTGTAGATAACTGTAGATATTGGAAGGATCCTCTTTCAAGGAAGGATAGATCACATTCATATCGATCCGGGCTATGACCTTCCCTCCCTGCAAAAGCTCTTCCAATTTCTCCAGCATGTCCGGTGCCGCCAAATTCAGCACCTCGTCCAGGATCTCGTTTCTTCCGGTATTGATCCAGTACGCCTGAGGTACGCATTTTCTGGAAATATAGCTGATCACGGACCATGGGTTAAAGATTTCCGTTGTTCCGAAAAGATAGCCGTCATACCACTCGCACACTTCCCCGTAAGAAGCTTCCGCATGATACGCTCCCAGCATATATATATGCTTCTTCATCCGCTCAGCTTTTCCTTTACGGATATTATACCGCTTTTTTCGGAAAAATATCAATATCCTTCGGTATTTTTCCGAAAAATATCCACCGAAAATATCCATCCAGAAGATATCTTCCCTGAAAAAGGAAAGGGTTCCGTCCTCCGACGAAACCCGAAATAACGCTTATCCAAGCGTTTCTTTATATACTCTGAGGACATTCCGGTAAAAGATCATATCCAGCTGGCTTTCCGAAAATCCCGCCTTTCGCATTCCTTCCCAGAGGGCTTCCATTCCCTGCGCACCGGGAATCTCCTCATAAGTGCTGATACCGTCAAAATCGCTGCCCAGTCCCAGAACGGCAATGCCGCCCACATTGGCAATGTGTTTTGCATGGCGCGCCACCGCTTCGATCGTGCCGTGATTTTCCACGCCCACCGGCTTCTCCTGCAGAAAATCCGCGCAATAGTTAAGGCCCATGACACCGCCTCTCTCCGCGAGTGTCCGGATCATATCATCCGTCATATTGCGCACACAGGGGCAGACGCTTCTTGCATTGGAATGACTCGCCACAAAGGGCTTCTCCGTGACAGACAGCACATCATAGAATCCCGCATCCGACAGATGGGACACATCGGGAATCATACCCAGACGTTCCATTTCCGCCACCATCTCTTTCCCCTTTTCCGTCAATCCTCCGGTAATATTACAGGTATGATGAAAGGCTTCAAATGCCGTCTGTGCTTCCCTGTGTTTTTGCTCATATTCCGCAGTGCCCGGCTCACATTTCTCCCAGATCTCCTTTGCCTCCAAGGCTTTCTTCCCGAGCTCCCGGTCAAAGTTGGGAAACCCGATCTCATTGGGAAAATTCCATGTCAGCGTGATCATCCGGACGCCCATCTCATAAAGCTTTCGGAGCTTCTCTGTCTCACCCTTGCAGACGGCGCCCTCCTCCACCGTCAACATGGAAGACATCTTTCCCGCCGCCTCATTGGCGGCAATATCCGCATAGCACAATACCGGCGCCAGAATGTCCTGATTGCGTTCCAGCTCCGTCTGATAATACCGGTACAGCTTACACACCCGCTCCCAGGGATCTCCGTCACAGTCCAATTCCACAAACATGGCAAAATTCTGGAGCAGATAGTGGCTGTCCCGCATACGCAGAAGATCCAGATGACGGTCATTCCGACGCAGCTCTTCCGTTTTTCCCTGTTCCCGCAAAGAAAACAGCTTATAAATCGTATCGCAATGCATATCGACTACTCTCATAATCCCATCTCCATCTGCTTCTCAATCATCCATACTCTCTCCCGGAACCGGTGATACGACAACGGCATGCTCTTTCAGGTAAGTCTTCCATATATCGATATACTGAGCCTTCAGATGAACTCCGTCAAAGGTATAGGAAGCATCCATTCCGCCTGTCTCATCACAGATCTCGGGATTCACATCCAGATAAAAGATCCGCTCATTATCCGCCAGCCGGGAAAGCGCCTCATTTCTCGCCTCTATCCCCTCATTGTTAATATAATCTCCCTGCCCGGAACGTTCCGTAGTCACTTTTATGATCCCCTGAATATACAGGATCGCATCCGGCTGCAGCTCCAGCAGATGATCCACCACTTCCCTGTATGCCTGGGTAAAGCTCTCCACAGTTCCGGTGCCCATCTCGTTGATACCGATCATGAGATAGATCTTGGCGTAAGAATTCAGGGTAAGCGCCTGCTCCACCGATATCTTTTTCTTCTGTCCCTCCACAGCCACAATTTCCGAGTCAAACAATTTATAAATGGTCAGTCCCGTGGACGCATAAAAGTCAGCCGTATTCTCCAGACCGCCGTACTCGAACATACCCACCGTGCGGGAATCTCCTATAAAAACGGCATCGGCAAAGTAATCATCTTCCACCGTGTGATACTCCACTCCGCCGGGCTCTGATGTCACCGGAGATACCTCCGGCAGCTCCGTTCCGCCTTCCTGACCCGGAAGCTCTGTTTCCGGTGCTGTCAGGACATCAACGGTTGATACCACTGTGTTCTCCGCATCCGGTACAGGCTCCCTCGCATCTTCCTGCGAATCTGTGCCGGCTGCGTCAGGTGCAGCTGTCTCTTCCGCTCCTGGTGCCGGGATCCCCTCTGTGCCTGACACGGTGGATCCTTCCGCCCCGGATACGGTAGTTCCCTCCGTGCCCGACACTGTACTCCACAAGTCCCTTTCCTCTCCCACGTTACCTGCCTGCCGAAAATCCTGTTTGATACCCTCATACCAGGTTTTAACCTGCTCCAGCGGCTTTGCATAGACCTGCCATTCATCCACCACTGACAGATAAATAATCCCCGCCGCGACCCAAAAGATCATATATCTCCATTTTTTCCACCATTTCACGGTTATCACCTATTCCTTATCCACTAAAAATTCAGATACATAAACGGATTCTGTCCCTCAATCTCCAGTCTCCACACACACAGCCAGAAAAGCGCGATCAACAGAAGCATCCCCGTCAGACTGTCCTTGAACCTCCGAAACAGCTTCTGTAACACCGGCGTGCAGGCAAAGCCTCCCACCGCAAACAATGCACCGTAATTCATCAGCGCTTTCTTCCAGTCACCTGTGCTGACGCGGATACCCTCCACCACGCCGAACATTCTGCCCAGATAGGTCCCCAGCTGGGACAGATCCGTAATGGCAAAGCACATCCAGCTTATGACGATCACGAACCACAGATAGAGATGAGGCACTGCTTTCAGGATGCCGTGGGAAAACAGCTTCCCCACTCCCAGCCGCTCCAACTGTTTCTCCATGACGATCAGCCCCCAGAGCATAACTCCCCAGATCAGGAAGTTCAGAGTACTGCCATGCCATAACGCAGTCAACAGCCACACGCACAGCAGATTGCGCAGTGTACGCCACTCACCCTTCCGGTTCCCGCCCAGAGGGATATAGACATAACGACAGAACCACCGTCCCAGCGTCATGTGCCATCTGCGGTAAAAATGTCTCACGGAGCTTGCCATGTAGGGATTATTGAAGTTCGACGGCAGAGAGAAACCTAACATCTGCCCCAGGCCGACAGCCATCAGAGAATATCCGTAAAAGTCAAAATACAGATTCATAGAATAGGCAACGGCGGCAATCCACGCAAGGGGTGTGGAAATACTCTCAAATCCCGTGATCTGAACTTCTCTCCACAACAACCCCAGGCGATCCGCCAATAATACCTTAAAGACCAGACCCATTGTAAAGATCTGCAGTCCGGTCTGTATGCTCTTCGCAGAAAATTCTCTTTTGTACAGTGCCTTCCGAACTTCCCCGTAACCGGCAATGGGACCGGACAGCAGCTGGGGGAACATGGTAACATATGTGGCCAGCCGCAGAAAGGAGGTCTCCTTCTTCTCTTCACCCTTGTAAACATCAATCAGATAAGACAGGATCCGGAATGTGTAATAGCTGATGCCCAAAGGCAGCCCGCCCGCGCCGATTCCGCTCTTAAATACTGCAAGTACACCGATATTTCCCGCCACAGCCACCACCAGCAGGAACTTTCTTTTGTATTCTAATTTTCTTTTCCTTTGTTTTTTATCCTTACCCTTTAAATTTGCCCCTCTTGCCAGATGCAGCCCCAGAAAATAATTTACTGACACCGATACGATCAGCAGCCATAAATATTTCGGCTCCCCAAAAGCATAAAAAACCAGGCTTCCTGTAAAAAGCACCGCATTTTTCATATAACAGGGGGTCACACCGTACAGAAGCAGAAACAGTGGCAGAAAACAGAGTAAGAATTCTATACTGCTAAATCCCAAGAATTATCACATCTTTCATCGCTTCTATACTTCTATAGTATCGTTTTACCCGTCCTATTACAACAAAAATTTTCTTAATTTTACCTAACAATTTTTTACAAAATTATTGCAAATCATTCCGGTTATGTTAAGATAAAAAAGTGCCGCTTCGCGACGAAAGCGGCTCTGTGTATCAAAAGTTTGGAACAGGTTATCCGGTTTGGAGGAATACGGACCATGAACAGCAAGTTTTTTGATCTGAAAAAAGAAAAACAGGACAGAATGATCAATGCAGCCCTGAAGGTATTTGCCCTTCAAGGGTATCGTCATGCCAGCACGGACGATATCGTAAAGGAAGCCGCCATCAGCAAGGGACTGCTGTTTCATTACTTTGGGAGCAAGCTGGGAGCCTATACGTTTATCTACGACTACAGTGTCCGCTATATAAACCTGGAATTGAAATCCAATGTGGACCCCAAAGAAACAGACATGTTTCTGCTTTTCAAACAGACCGAAGCCGCCCGCATGCATGCCATGCGAGGTTATCCCTACATGCAGCAGTTTCTGAACCGCTCCATGTCCGAGGATGTAAGTGAGGCGCTGCTTGCCATTGAGACAAAGCGGAATATCCTGACGGATACCTATGACACCATCTGCCGGCAGATGGATTTCTCCGCACTCCCGCCGGGAACAGACGGCAGAAAGCTCTGCAAAATGCTGGATTTTACGATCAAAGGACTGATGACGGAGCGTTTTCAGGACGCCTCCTTCCAACCGGAAATGCTGTATGAAGAAATCTGCAGCTATCTGGATATGGTAAGGCAGCTGGTATATCGATAGCATCCGCACCCACACGCTTTCTGCCCTTTTCACCGCACATATGCACATACTGTCGACCCGACATACCGATCTGTAACTTTCGGCGCCTCGCGGAAGCACCTTCCGAACAGTTACCCCTATTTTCCTATTTACTCATTTTATAAGCGGGATCGGCAGGATATCCCCCCTTCAATTTCTGCATTCCACGCTGAATGGCATCCCTGGAGTTTTTCCAGTCCGCATCCTTATTTTTATAGTCAAATTTTTCCACCATCCAGGCCACATCCTCCGCCACGCGCTGCATGTTCTCTTCCATCAGGGGCAGCACTGTCTCATAAAAGATCTCCCTGTCCTTATCCCCAAGCTTTCCATCCGCCGCTTCGCAGAGGTCTCCCATATGGGACAGACAAAAGCCCTTGCTTCCCTTTATCTTCTCCCGAAATTCCCCGTCCTGCTTCCAGAGATAGAAAAAAGTATCCAGATACCTGGCATACGTATCCTTATACTGCTTACAGATATAACAGGAGTCCTCCTTCTCCCGCACCCACATGCCTATGGCATTGCCGCTCTCCGCCGTCTTGCGGAATTTATTTTTCAGACTGCTTTTACCGGGTTTAAAGGAAGCAAAAGTCTTCTGCATCTCGCCGATCATCCGCATGTCTGTAACTTATACACATCTCCGAGCCCAAGAGACTTAGAGGAATCTCGTAT
>CAMWWF010000194.1 GCA_947177885.1 uncultured Lachnospiraceae bacterium | reverse complement strand
TTGCATTACTGTCAGTACTGTACTCCAGAATCGGAAATTCATTTTCTATAATCATTCTTCTCTCCTGTCATCCACACACAATCCTGCTTCTATCCCCAAAGCTCACTCCTGAATAAAACCAGTCTGCATATCCCGGAAAAGTAATTGACACCCTTAAGCTTTCACCCGCCGGGGCATTGACATTTATCTTATGGTCTCTGTCCGGCCGCCTTCATTACATCCCGTATAATGGTTCACTTTCTATCCGCACACGGCTCCCAAAACAGTCAC
The DNA here is from genome assembly GCA_947177885.1 of uncultured Lachnospiraceae bacterium. The sequence goes on along the minus strand of CAMWWF010000194.1, from coordinate 5,693 downwards.
TCTTCTTCAGCATACTTTCTGCACTGATCTGTTTATCGTTTTCCGCCCTTAAACCGCCTTGATCTTCATCGTAAGGCTGATACGCTTCTTGAGCACATCCACAGATAACACCTGTACTTCCACAATATCGCCCACGCTGACAGCCTCCAGGGGATGCTTGATATAGCGGTCGGTGATCTGGGAGATATGCACCAGACCGTCCTGATGAACGCCGATATCCACGAATACGCCAAAGTCAATTACATTACGCACGGTTCCCTTTAAGACCATGCCCGGCTTCAGATCCTTCATATCCATCACATCGCTGCGTAAAATCGGCTTGGGCATATCATCTCTGGGGTCTCTGGCAGGCTTTTCCAGCTCCTTCAGGATATCTGTCAGAGTGATCTCACCGATTCCCAGTTCTTCCGCCAGCAGTTTCTTGTCTTTAATCCTCTTCTCCAGACTGGAAACAGCTACCGCTCCCTTATCCGGTATTTCACCTGCCCGTATGCTACCCTGAGACACACCGCCGCTTACGACATCACTTCCCTGACCTTTTCCCTTTGTGGCATTATTGCCATTTTTGCCCTTTCCTGTGCCGTCGCCGTCCAGCACCATACCACCCATGGCCGCCGCAAGAGCTTTGCCCATAGCAGTGTTGGTATTGCGGATCTGTACGGTCTTCTGCTGTGGTTTCTTCTGAGGCTGCTGCTTTTCAGTAACAGGTGCTTTCTTTCCTGCCGCCTTATCCGCCGCCGCTTTCTTCTGCGCCGCACGCACATCCTCCATAGTCAGTCCCAGCTTATCCAGAAGCTTCATCGCCGCCTCATAGGACTCCGGATGGACGCTGGTGGCATCCAGAGGATTGGTGCCATCTAAAATGCGCATGAATCCCGCACACTGCTCATAGGCTTTGGGACCCAGCTTTGCCACCTTGAGAAGCTGTTTCCGGTCTGTAAACCGGCCATTTGTCTCCCTGTAATCCACGATATTCTTTGCAATGGTCTTATTGATACCTGAAATGTATTCCAAAAGAGATGCGGAAGCCGTATTCAGATCCACACCCACCTTATTTACACTGTCCTCCACCACGCCGCTCAAAGCTTCGCTGAGCTTCTTCTGGTTCATATCATGCTGATACTGTCCCACACCGATTGACTTGGGATCGATCTTCACCAGTTCCGCCAGAGGATCCTGCAGTCTTCTGGCAATGGATGCCGCACTTCTCTGACCCACGTCAAAGTTGGGGAATTCCTCCGTGGCAAGCTTGCTGGCGGAATAAACACTGGCTCCCGCCTCGTTGACGATCACATACTGTACCGGGCGGTCCAGTTCTTTGATCAGATCCACGATAACCTGCTCGGACTCTCTGGAAGCAGTGCCGTTTCCCACTGAGATCAGATCCACATTATACTTTTTGATCAGTCTCTTTAACTCCGTCTTTGCCTCTTCCACTTTATTCTGAGGCGCCGTAGGATAAATAACCTTGGTATCCAGCACCTTTCCGGTAGCGTCTACCACGGCCAGTTTGCATCCGGTACGGAAAGCGGGATCCCATCCCAGAACCACCTTTCCCGCAATGGGCGGCTGCAGCAGAAGCTGCTCCAGATTCTTTCCGAATACGGCAATGGCGCCGTCTTCGGCCTTTTCCGTCAGGTCATTCCGGATCTCTCTTTCAATAGCAGGCGCTATCAATCTGTCATAGCTGTCCTGGATCACCTCCCGCAGTATGGGGGTGGTATATTCGTTGTCAGAAGTAAGCGTCTTCTTTGCCAGATACTGCAAAATGCGCTCCACAGGGGCATTCACCTTTACTGTCAGGATCTTCTCCGCCTCGCCTCTGTTCAGGGCCAACACACGGTGGCCTGCCACCTTTTTCACAGGCTCCTCAAAATTATAGTACATCTCATAGACGCTTTCCGTCTTTTCGTCCTTGGCGGTGCTGGTGATAATGCCCTCTTCCATGGTAATTTCACGGATATAGATACGGTAATCCGCCTCGTCGGAAATACTCTCCGCAATAATATCCCTGGCTCCCTGCAGGGCTTCCTCGGCGTTCTTTACCTGTTTTTCAGCTTCCACATCTTCCGAAGTAACATATTTTTCGGCCTCCTCCAGTACCGGCACCCTGGCATCCTGAGCCAATATGTACTCCGCCAGACCACCCAGCCCTTTCTCCCTGGCCACGCTGGCCCTTGTCTTTCTCTTGGGACGGTAAGGACGGTACAGATCCTCCACAACCACCAGTGTCTGAGCTGCCAGAATCTTTTCCTTTAATTCCTCCGTCAGCTTTCCCTGTTCCTCGATACTGCCCAGCACCTGCTCCTTCTTCTCCTCCAGATTGCGCAGATAGAGCAGTCTCTCATGGAGATCGCGCAGCTGCTCGTCATTCAGGGAGCCTGTCACTTCCTTTCTATATCGTGAAATGAAGGGGATGGTATTTCCCTCATCGATCAGTTTGACAGCAGCTTCCACCTGCCACTTCTCCACCTTCAGTTCTTCTTTGATCTTCAGAATAATGTCCATACAGCTAAAACCTAACCTTTCTCCTTTTGCGTTTCTCACGCTGAATCTATTATACCCAAAAAATGCCTGCACTGCAATCATGAAATACCATATTCCGGAGCATACAGATGGTTTTCGCATATAAAGAACATCTGTTACCTTTGACAGAATCCTTATAAAATGATATAGTGAAAATACTGAGAATGATTTTGGTGAAATACGGAGTTTGAATACATGGACTATAACCAGAATGGCGATAACCGGCAGTATGACCGCTGGAACAGCAGCGCCTCCAACAGCAGTTATTATAATCAACCCACCCACCGTCCTTACGGCCAGGGATTCCTGATCGCATCCATGATATGCGGCGTTTTATCCGTGACGGCATGCTGCACCGGTATCCTGTCACTGCCCCTCGGCGCTCTGGGTATCCTCTTCGCACTGCTGACCTATCGCAGAGGCAAGAGGATGAACGGCACTGCCATGACAGGAATCGTTTTCTCCGTCATGGGGATCATTACCGGAATCTCCCTGCTTATTTACTCTTTCTATACACTGCCCGATATGATGCGTGACCCGGTTTTCCGAAACCAGATCGACGCCATGACCGAGCAGATGTACGGCATGGATTTTGCGGAATTTGTGAAAGAATATTATGGATATGAATTCGATATAACAGAATAGAAACGAAATCGTCACAAACCGCTCTGCCGGAAATCGGTGCCGGGCGGTCAAATACAAGGCTTAAGCAGGAGGATCTTGTTATGATGAATGTATCTTTGAATGGCAGCTATGGAAATAATTACGGCAACTCTTATATGGAACCTGTGGGCTATGGCGCATCCCGTGCCGGGAACACTTCCGGACGGGAAGATATCGCCCTTCCCGGCGCCGGGAACAAACAGGAGAAAGAACGCAAAGAACGGCTGGGGATCAAAGATCCCACGGAAGAATGCCAGACCTGCAAGAACCGCAAATATAAAGACGGCTCTGACGAGATGGTTTCCTTCAAGAGTCCCGCCCATATTTCTCCCGAAAGCGCGGCTTCCGCTGTCCGTTCCCACGAGCAGGAGCATGTCACCAATGCTTACTCCAAGGCCGCAACCGGAAACGGTAAGGTGCTGTCCGCCACAGTCTCGATACAGACATCTGTCTGCCCCGAATGCGGACGGAGCTACGTGTCCGGCGGCACTACCAGCACTCAGATCAAATATTATAACGAAGACAATCCTTACCAGAAGGATTTAAAGGCCACCGACCATGACAAATACGCCGGCATGAATCTGGACTACGCGGTCTGAAACAGCATTAAAAGTTCCGCGGGCCTTCCGAAAATGCGGGAACGGCATTTTACGTCTCATTGTCCGCAGCGCGGGATAAAAGAGGCAACAATAACAGACATATGGAGCATTTCATGAAGCAGTACAAGAAACCTTATGAATTAAAAAATATGGCAAAGGACGGGCTGCAGGGGAAATATGGCACCGCCGTATTGATTCTGTTCCTGTACAGCCTGATCACAAACGGAGTGACCCTGTTCATCAGCCTGATCGCCAATATGACAACGACAACGGCCTATGCACTGACAGATTCCATGTCCACCGTCACTGTCTTAAACATAATATTCGAAGTAATCAGTCTGGTTGCCGTCATTGTTCTCGGCATCCTGCAGGCAGGTATCACCCTGTTTTACCTGAATATCGCCTGCGGTCAGCCATATGTTATCGGAAATCTGTTTTACGGATTTAAAAGAGATTCCGGAAAGGCCCTGATCCTTTCCGCGGCGGTAGGATTGTGCAATGCCATATGCCTGTATCCCAGCCAGTATTGTCTGTCCGCCTACCTGCGCTCACACGATATACAGATGCTCTATATTGCCATTATCGTCATGCTTGTTGGTTTTTGCGTGTATGTTCCTGTGTCGCTTGGTCTGTCGCAGGTCTTTTACCTGATGCTGGACTATCCTGACCGTACTGCCAGGGACACCCTGACTCTTACTTTTCGGGTAATGAAAGGAAACAAATGGCGTCTGTTCTATCTGCAGCTCAGTTTCATCCCCATGATGATCCTGTGTATCCTGAGTTTCGGTATCGGATTCCTGTGGCTGAATCCTTATATGCAGATGACTTACACTTATTTCTTTTTGGACATAATGAATCCTGCGGAGGGATGACCCCCGCAGGATTTTTACTGCTTTATTGAACTGTATTGTCTTTCGTATTGATCCATTTCAGATATCCATTAATGAAAGGATCCAAAGCCCCATCCAGCACCGCGTCCGCATTGCCTGTCTCCACATCCGTCCGAAGGTCCTTGACCAGCTTATACGGCTGTAAGACATAAGACCTGATCTGATTTCCCCAGCCGATATCTTTCACCTCGCCCCGGATATCGGAAAGCTTCTCCACATTTGCCTCCTGTTTCAGCAGATACAGCTTCGCCTTCAGCATCTGCATGGCCTTATCCTTGTTCTGGAACTGGCTGCGCTCGTTCTGACACTGTACCACCGTTCCCGTAGGAATGTGTGTGATACGGATGGCAGAGGACGTCTTATTGATATGCTGTCCGCCCGCACCGCTGCTTCGGTAGGTATCGATCCGCAGATCCTTCTCGTCGATCTCCACATCCAGATCTTCCTCGATATCCGGCATAACATCCAGCGAGACAAAGGAAGTCTGCCGCTTTCCCTGGGCGTTAAAGGGAGATATCCGCACCAGTCTGTGCACACCCTTCTCGGATTTCAGATAGCCATAAGCATTCTCGCCATTGACCTGAAATGTAACCGACTTGATGCCCGCCTCGTCGCCGTCCAGATAGTCCAGCACTTCCAGGGCAAAGCCCTTGCGCTCCGCCCATCTGGTGTACATGCGGTAAAGCATACTGCACCAGTCGCAGCTCTCTGTTCCGCCGGCACCTGCATTCAGTTTCAAGATCGCATTATTCTTGTCGTACTCATCCGAAAGCAGGGTTCCGATACGCAGCTCTTCAAACTCGCTGATGAATTCATCCATCTCTCCTCTGATCTCAGCCACCATGGACTCATCGTTTTCTTCATTGCCCATCTCGATCAGGGTCAGGATGTCATCATACTGGCCGGAAAGCTTATCGCATTCTTCCACAACACCTTTCAGATTTTTCAATTCCTTCATCTGTCTGTTGGATCGGTCAGGGTCATCCCAGCAGCCGGGCGCCTCCATCTCCATCTC
>CAMWWF010000193.1 GCA_947177885.1 uncultured Lachnospiraceae bacterium | reverse complement strand
CCGCACATAGATCAAACGCAGCAGATTCGTCTTATCTCCTATTTTTACAGAATCAAGCACCCCGCCCATGACAAAGGACGAGGTGGTGCCATATGTCAGGATAAAGATTATTCCGATAAAGGCAAACGCCGCTCCCCCCAGCATATAATACAGATAACTGCGGCTGGCAAATATGGCCTCTTTCGTTCTGGTATGCATGATCAAAGGCAGCGTCACCATACTCAGCATCTCGAAAAAGAAATACATGGTCAATATATTCTCCGCCAGCGCAATGCCCAGAGTGATGCCGTAAGTGAACACATAAAACAGAAAAAAAGATTTCTCGTTATGCTCATGCTTCATATATTCAAAGGAATACAGCAGCGCCAGAGGCCAGAGAAATGCTGCCATCCCCGCGAACAGACCTCCCATGCCGTCCACCCGGAAGGTGACGCTTAAATTCCCCGTAAACCGAAACACCGTCAGCGCTTCCAAAGGCGGATTCCGCAAAAGGAGAAATACCAAAACAGAGTTGACCAGCGCACCTGTTTCTATGAAAATACACATTGCCTTTCTGTTCCGAAAAGGAACCATGGGAATCATTGCACCCGCAAGCATAGGCAGCAATACCACGATCAACATAAAAATCTTATTCACATCCATCCCTCTTTTCACTCAACTGCCGCCTCCGGCAATTTATTCCGTCCCAGGCACTTCTGTCGCCCGACGATCTTCCGTCCCGGGAACGTTTCTGTCCAACCACTGTCTGGAGCAATCATTCCCTCTCTGCACTCAGGTTTCCGCCTGGGGACTGTTCATCTATATTCACGGAAAAACCGCCCGTGCGATATCGCTGACATACCGGATCAGCGGATTGGGCAGGATCCCCATGAACAGCGCCAGCACAGCCAGTATCACAAGAGGCATCAGCATGAACGGAGAAGGCTCCTTTTTCGCCATGTCCGGGGAAGCTGCCTCCTCCCCCGGGAAAAAGCCTTTTATGGTAACCGGAAGCAGATACCCCGCCGTCAGCAAAGCACTGACAAGCAGCACCACAGGTCCCAACCAGGAAAAGACAGGGATTCCGGACTGTAAAGCGCCCTCCGCAAGATACCATTTGCTGATAAAACCTCCTGCAGGCGGGATACCGATCAATGCAAGCGCAAAGACGGTGTAGCACCACAGGGTCTTAGGCATCTTCTTTCCCATACCCGTCAGCTGATCCACTCTGGTGTATCCGTACTGGTACAGGAACACTCCTGCCGTAAGAAAGAGCCCGCATTTGACAAGGGCATGTGCCGCCATATGCAGCAGCGCACCCGTCACAGCTGCAGGAGTCAGCAGGGAAAGCCCGAATAAAATATAGGAGACCTGACTGACCGTGGAATAAGCAAGCCGCTTTTTCAGCACCGGCTCCCGATAGGCCAGCAGGGAACCCATGAACACCGTAAGCAATGTCAATATCATCCATGCATATTGTACCCACGTACCCCTTATAAACTCAGGTCCGACTATATAATAAACTGTGCGGATGATCGCCAGCGCACCGATCTTCACTATATTTCCCGACAACAATGCCGATGCCGGAGAAGGCGCCACCGGATGGGCCGTTGGCAGCCAGGAATGCAGGGGCAGCATGCCTGCCTTCGCGCCGAAACCCAGAATCATGACAAATACTGCCGCCAACAGTATCCCCTCATGCCCCTGCGCGGCAACCGGATCCAGGGTTCCTCCCGCCGTAAAGGTCAGGCTGTCGCAATAGCGATACAGAAAGACAATGCCAAACAGACCGCCGTAAGCTCCGCACATGGAATAGAACAGATACTTTAAGGATGCCATGATCGCTTCTCTGGAACCGTTATGCAGTACCATGGGCATGGATACAAGCGTCATCAACTCATAAAATAAGTACATGGTGACCAGATTTCCCGAAAAAACCAGTCCCGCCAACACACCGTACAACAGAAGATAAAGCCCGAAATACCGCTTCTCCTCCCCTTCATGCTTCATGTATACAAAGGAATAGGAACCCACTGCCAGCCAGGTGATACTCACCACCGTTACCAACAGCCTGCCGAAGCCGTCAACCTGGAAATACACGGGAATCCCGTCCAACAGACTGAACAGGGACAGAGTTCTCTCCCCCGTCCATGCCGCATACAGTGATACGGCCACCGACAGGATCAGCACAACCGCCGTGTAAACATGTAATCCCTTTACTGACGTCTCCATCCTGCCTCTTATATTCTCCATGAAGGAACACACCAACAACAGAATCCCTGCCGCCGAGGGCAGTGCAATTGCTAATAATATCCACGGATCCATAATCCATTTTACCTCCATAATGCCGTTCTGCGGCATCTCAGATCAGGCTGATCTTCCATATTAACAGAACATCTCCAGACCGGTCTCGATCAGGTGGATGACAGGTTCCGAACTGAGACCCAGTATCAGATTCAAGATGATAAAGCAAATCAATGCAACCGACTTTCCGGGCTGCTCCCTCATAGTGATATACCCGCCCTCTTCTTCCGCCTCCGTATCCTTTGCCGGGGGCATATATATGGTGATCACTGTCTTCATGAAATAAAGAGCATTCAATACCGTACTGATGGCAAGCGCGATCAGTGTAGGCAGCATCTTATGATTATGCCCTACCGCCTCCTGTGAAAAGAGCAGCTTGGAGATAAAACCGGAAAACATGGGCAGACCTACCATGGACAGGGATCCCACCGTAAAGGCGATTCCTGCCAGCTTATGCCGGTAGCCCGCGCCGCGCAGATCATGAAACGAAACCCTGCCACCGGAAGCGTCCGTCAGGCCCGACGCTGCCACAAACAACAGCGATTTGGTGGCCGCATGGGACAGCACATGATAGACACTGGCGACAACACCCGCTTCCGTGCCCAGACCAAAGCCCATATAGATATAACCGATCTGCGCCACGGAAGAATAGGCGATCATCCTGCGGATATTATTCTCCTGAATGGCGCTGACAGAACCCATGATCATACCCATGATGCCGAATACATACAGCACATGGATCACTTTACTTTCACAGACAATATCAAAGCCGATCACACGATAGAAAATCTTGATCAGCAGAAAAATATAGCCTTTCGATACCAGCGAAGACAGAATAGCCGCTGAGGAAACGGTGGAATAGCCATATGCGTCAGGCAGCCAGGAATGAAAGGGATACAGCGCACTCTTCATGGCAAGACCTACGGACATCAACGACAGGGCTACCAGCAGAGGTATATGATATTCCCCCGTTGCCCCCAGAAACTGTACCTGCTGCTGAATATTGCTCATCAGCAGATGCCCCGTGACACTGTAGAGAAAACAGATGCCAAGGAGCAGCAGACCGGATCCCAGAAGGCTCATGATCATATACCGGACAGCCGCCTCAAAGGTCCTGCCGTTCTGACGGATCATAATGAGACCGCAGGCGGAAATGGTATTGATCTCCACAAACACATAGGCGGTAAACAGGTCGTTGGTATAGATCAGTGCCAGCAGGGAACAGAGAAGCAGATTCACCATAATATAATACAGATTCTGCTTGGAATCCTCGATCTGTGTCATCCTCTCTCTGGTGCCGCCCAGCATGCACAGGAACATAATGACACAGAAGAATAATGCCATAAAAGCTTCCAGCTGGCCCACCCGGATCTCATTGCCCCAGGGCGCAGGAAAATGTCCCATAAAGTAGATAAACTCTTCCCCTGTGCCCGCCACATAGCCCAGCACACAGGCAGACAGGATCCCGACAATGACGATCACCGCCGTATTGACCCTCTTCGCCCATTTTCCGTCCAGAACAGAGCTTAAGGGGCCCGAAAACAATGACAAAATAATGGACATAAAGGGAAAATTCCGAATGAAATCCATTATTTTCCCTCCTTCCGCAGCAGGGTGGATATCTCATCCAGATCCAGTGTGTGATACCTCCGGTACAGCCGAATCGTCAGCGACAGCATCAGCGCTGTGACAGAGACGGATACCACAATACCTGTCAACACCAGACCGCTGGGGATGGGATTGATATAAGCCTCCACACTCTGAACTCCGTCCATGACCACCGGCGCTTTTCTGCCGTCAATATAGCCCTTGAGGGCGAGAAACAGATACGTGGCCGTATCCATGATATTCAAACCTACTATTTTCTTGATCAGATTCTTCTGCAGCAGCAGATTGGTAAAACCAATCCCAAACAGGATCATTGCCACAGCTTCCACATAATTTTTCATCAGATTGGTAAAATCCATGCTAACCTCCATAATGCCGCCTCTGACGGCACAAATCTTCCAACCGTTTTAACAGTTTGAGAAGAATGCCCGGTTTTTGGGCATTCTTCAGTGTGAAGTTTTAGATTTTCTTAGGCGGCGTCTTTAAGACGCCTTAGAGCGTGTTTGAAAAATCTCTTCACACTAATGTCCACCTTTGCGGAACATGGCATAAAAAGTATACATGGTTCCCGCCACCACGATACCCACGCAAATATTGAGAAGCAGGATCAGTCCGCTGCTCAAAATGGCTCCCGGAGTTCCCAGGGGAATCATACTCTCAATATGATTGGCGCCGGTATAAAAGGAATAGCTCTTTGCAATACTGTAGCAGGCAAGCGCCCCAAAGCTCATGATCCGGTAAGTCTTTGCGGTGAAGAATTCCTCCGTCTTCGCAAAGCCAAATGCGTTCTGATACAGGATCAGTCCCGCTCCGATCACAGCTCCACCGGAGAACCCTCCCCCTGGTCCCAGATGGCCTGCCAGAATAATATAAATTCCAAAGATAAAGATAGGAGGCACTAAAAGCTTTGCCGCTGTCTGCAGGATCACATCATCTTTCGGCTCATAGCTTCTATCGTCCGTCTCATCAGCATCCCGGCTCTCCTTTTTGTCAACACGGAGCAGGATCAGCACGGTACAGGTGGCAATGAAGAGCACATGGGACTCCCCCAGCGTATCAAAGGCTCTGTAATCCAGGATCATACCTGTGACAATATTGATCGCTCCCGTCTCCTGTAGGCCTTTCTCAATGTATCGTTCGGCCACTTCATTATTGACGGGATTATCAGGCTCCCCAAAGGTAGGAAGCTCCGACACCGCTTCCAGCAGCATCGCCACCAGAAATACGCAGAACAGGATGCTGAAAATCTTATAAACCCTGTGGAATATTCTCATTTCAGCATTGTGTTCCATGTCATACACATGCCGAATATGCTGTTTCCTATCCTCGTCATGCTGTCTGACAACCTCTTCTTCTTCACAAAATTCCTTCTGCGGCTTCATTTCCACGGTATCAAGAAAGGGATCCCTGGCGCCGTCCAGCCAACGTTTGAACTTATAGGAGAAAGTTTTTTCATATTGCTCCTGAGAAACCTTTTTACTCATTTTCCTTATTCCCCTCTTCTTTCTCCTCCGAGTCATCATTGGATCTAATGACTGCATGGATCTTCTTCAAGGTCACCACAAACAGCACTGTAGTCACTCCCGCCCCCACTGCCGCCTCCGTAATGGCCAGATCCGGTGATTCCAGCAGGATCCAGATGATGGACATGACCAGGCTGTAGGACATAAAGATCAGGATGGTATTCAACAGGTTTTTGGACAGGCTTGCCGCAACAGCGCAAACCACCAGAAACCCCAGCAGGATACAGGTAAATATTGTCATATCATTCACTCATCCTTTCCGGAAAGGGTCTTGTCCTCTTTTGTATAATGCCTGTCCGGTTCCTCGTCGGTGGCAACCTCCAGCCGGGCGATCAGGTGGGAAGAGACCGGGGAAGACAGCCACAAAAATACAATGACCAGAAACAGCTTCAGGGATGTAAAATGAAAACCGTTCATGATAATAAGGCCTATCAGGGAACAGCCGATTCCAAAAGTATCTCCCATAGCCGCCGCGTGCATTCTGTTCAACACATATTTGAAACGGAATACCCCTACTATTTCCAAAATGAAAATAGCAAGTCCCATTAACAGAAAGGCGGCTCCCACAATAAATTTGATCCATTCTATCGCTGCCATACCATACCTC
>CAMWWF010000192.1 GCA_947177885.1 uncultured Lachnospiraceae bacterium | reverse complement strand
AGGCGGTCGAGGGTGACGGGCTGGGCGGTTCGTGTTTTGCGCCGTCCAGCGCATTGGTTGAAAGTGTGGGAAACCTTGATTTTACTAAGGTTCCCCGCTTTTTTATTGTTAAAGTAATTGGTTACAGTTGGTTACACTTTTCAATATATCTATCCAAGTGCCCTTTCAAAAGCATCTGTCCTTTTATCCCATGAAACAGTTGAATAATTATAAAACTTCGCAGTTGTGGAAAAATCCTCATGACCTGCAAGCATTCGGATTTCTTCATTTGTCAGTTGGCCCGACTCTATCATCTTTGAAATAAGGGTTTTTCTGATACTATGGTTGCCTTTCTGCATTGTGTCAATATGCCTGTTTAACCGCCTTAACACATTCCATGCACACTTCTTGAAATATTTGCCGATACAATATTCTTTTCCACTGCATAATCAAAGAGCATATTAGCAACCGACTTCATTTCTTTATACTTTTTGTTTGACAGTTTGTGCTTTTCTATCACATTTGCAATCAGCAAGAGTTCCATGAAAAAATACAGAAACAGGGCAAAGGAAGGGAATGCAGCAAATTACCATATCCTGTTAAATCATAAAAAATCGCTGCAAGACCTGTAATTCAAGGCTTTGCAGCATTTTCACATCCTGATGGCTGTCAAGGATGGGATTATGGACAGGACTTATGGGAAATGCAGCCATTGCCATGCATTCTCTATAATTTGTCCTGATTTCTCTGTACGAACTCGTCCAATATTTGTTTCAGCTGTGCAATCTCTTCCTGCTTGCGTCTCAGGATCTCTTCCTCAGAATGTTTGTGATAAAAAGAGGGGGGAAACAGCCCAAAACAGCTGCCTCCATAAAGCTCCCACATCTCATCCATGCCCTTCAGTTTTCTATGAAGAATAAATTTTTCAAATATGCGTCTGATCCAACCTTTGCCCTCTTTGCTCATACCTACCTCTTTCCGGTTAATTTAGCGGCTGATACCCGAACACCTTCACTTTTCCGCATCAGACTCCTCTGTTTCCATTGTTTTTTGCTAGCTATACCAAGCAAGCATGGTAACACTGCTACCGCACATCAGGATATATTCCATCATTGTTCCCATAAAGCTGATTTCCATACCCTGACATTGCCTGATCCGTACCTTCCCACACGCACTTGCGGAAAGGATGCCATATGCTTACAGTGTCTCATTCCGGCATGCCAATTATTAACACTTATTTCTTTTACCTAATTATATAACATTATTTGGTTATTGTCATCCTTAAATTTTGCTGATATCCAAATTTTTACCTATTTTATTTCAAATTTGGCATTTCCCCCCTTTTTTGCGCAAAAATCGTCCGCCAAACGACACAAACCGCTCCGGATGAACATTGTATTCCGGAATAAAGGCCGTCCCTGCCGGTCCCCGTCTTCCGATCAGTCTGCACAAGGGCGTATACGGCCTGCTGGCGCAAACGGCGCAGGAAAGACCACTTTCATGAGAATGATCTGCGGCATCTTAAAGCCCACAGGAGACACCGTCACCTTTGACGGATCCCAAAGAACGGGTGCGGTTCCGCAATCTGATCGAAGACCTGGGAAAAGACAATCTCGTTCTGTTATCCACTCACATCGTTTCGGATATTGAACACATTGCCGATGAAGTGCTTATGATGAAGGACGGACAGCTGATCTTTCAGGGAAAATGGGATGACGGAAAAGGCGATCTGGAAGAATTCTATCTGAAACAATTCAGTGAATCCAATTAGAAATTAAGATTTCGAGAGACCGAAACTATGAAACAGGAGGACATAATGCATATGGATCAATTGGGAATACTTTACCTCTATGAACTGAAAAAAATCATCAAACGCAGGCTTGAATATCCATCTCCTTATATCGTGCCACCCGTTCGGCAATGTCCTGCCATGTGACCCTGGAACGGACAAATTCATAATCATCCTCAATGCGCGCCGCCTCCTGACTGATCTGGGGCAGCTGAGACAGATCGGTACCGCAGGTGCGCAGATAATAATCAGGCAGAAGGGCACAGCTGCTCCAGTTCTTCCATATTCCGGGCAGGAAGGACATCCCGGAAAAGCTGTAATAGATCAAATAGTTTAGATCCCATCATCATTACCTCTCAATACGCAATATTTTGATCACAGTCACATATGCAATTATTTCATACAAATCCGATTGCCTGACAAAAAATATTGTCAAAGGCACCCATTATTGATTCAACAGATTCTGAACGGCGCTCCAGTCAATGACGGGAAGTCTCTGTGTACCGGAAGAGGTTTTTTTGACTTTCGAGTTGATCTTTATCATATTCCATACCAGACAGCCTATGGCCGCCACCACGCCTGCTCCGAAAATCCCGGCAGCCACGGAAAGCGTCACATACTCCATATCGCCAAAATAATGGACCAGCACCGCGATCACCGCGAAAACAGCGCCCACTCCCAGACAGACCAGGGGATTCTCAAACATCTTATCCTTCAGACCGGATACCGCCCAGGACTGCGGCTGATTACAGTAGGGACATTGATCGTGAAAATCCGTGGAAAAGATCTTCTTCTCCACCACATTTTTATGCACGTTCTTCAATTCCCGGACGAGATTCTCATGTGCCTCCTTGCACAGTTTTTCCTCCCGATCCGGGTTTATGGTCTTGAAGTTGCTGTTAAAAGTGGCCTCCGGACCGTTAATGACTGCCCTCATGGGACCGCTGTCCTTTCCGCAGTGCTCACATTGAAATGAATATGGCACCTCCGCTTTCTCGCTCCTTGTGTGTCGATAATAAGTTCCCATTTGATACTCTCCTCCTACTACTTGATAAAAATAAATTTATGTGCCGCTCAAAGCCCCGCAGGAATAAATCCGAATGAAAATACGCGATAAAATACAGATATTCATCACATATCCCCGGACAGATCCGCCTGACTTTGACGCTCTGCCGATTTCTTTTAACAGTCCAGCGGCCTGTCTGAACTGTTATGATTTCTTTGCCTTTCCATATACGATAACGGCACTGACAATATCCGCGCAGAAAACAAACTGCAGGATGCCATGTATGACCGCTTCCCCTGTGGACAGATGTTTCACCGCATGGCTGCGTTTTACGGCGGATACCCCGACTAATCCGCTTAAGATAATGGAGGCGCCGTCCAGGAGCATCAGCAGTAAGGCCACTCCGATCCCAAATATGGAGAGGGCAAAGCCACAACCGATCACAAATATGACCGCATAGGCCGGTATCTGGACAAGCTTTATCAGCATATTGGTCCGGGCCGTCTCCAATACATCCCGCTTACGGACAAGATTTCCCACACAGATTACGACCGCGCTCAGAAACGCCGCAACCCATAAAATGCCGAGATACAGGATTCCCAGATAAGCATTGTCCTGAAAAAATGTTTTCATCAGATCCTGCTGAAAAAAACTGCATATCAGGAATACTATAAAATATGGAAAAAGAATAATGAAAACCGCAGGCAGTAATCTCCTCATGGACTGTCTTCCCCTCATTTCCGTGCCGTTCCTTTCACATAATGTTTTCTTTTGCATTTAACCCGCTTTCGCATCTTTACTCACCGTTTTATCATAGCACTGAGAAAGCGGATATTCAAGGTCTATTTAAATCGTGCGCGGATGTGCATGCAGACGCAGAAACGCGTAAGAATACCCCATATCCGCCCATGTAAACATGGCTTAGAGTATCATAACCTCTAAGCCATGTCTAAACGCTCCTGTCAATGGTCTGTTAAAAAACGATCCGGCTGACTTCGTTCTCTCCGCTTATCATCTCTTCCGGGCTGGCAACCGTGTATTCGATCACATTCGGCTCGCAGGTTTTGATAAAGATGTATGCATCGTTCCTCGGTTCAATGGATATCTCTTTATAAGGAATGTTGTCGATCACCGGCGGTTCGTCCCTGACATCCGCCGTGGGATTGGTGGTGTAGTAGATCCGCACCGTCCGCTTGGCCGCGCCCTGGAAACGCACCCAGGTGCCATATTCCGTCTCCACCGGAGACAGTCTGCAGTCAAAGTGATGTCGTCTCTCCCGTCCGAGGTAATACCGGAAACGGGTCTGCTCTTCCGCATCCGTCTCGAAGTTCTTCTCCACCTTGATCGAACTTCCTTCCCTGCTCTTGATCAGTCCGTATGCCACACTGGTCTTGCCGTTCGGCACATATTCGTCTCTGCCGTCCTCGTTCAGCGGCTCCGTCAGTTCAAAGCAGAAACCTTCCTGCTTCGCAGAAATTTCACGGATCGTCTCTTCAAACAATTCTTTTACGAATATGGACTTGCTGGAATTTCCCGCAAGGAAAATATAGATTTTACCGTCATGCCCCTGCAGCTTATTTTCTCTCTGGAAAGCTTTGCCCATACACTTGAAAAACGCATCAATACCCTTCTGTATCCTGCCCTTAATCAGGGATATCAGTCCCTTTGTATCAACCACGAACCTGCAGTCGGACAGCTTGTTCCCGTCAACATCATAAAGACAAGGCTCAATATACTCATCATATTCAATGCCCACACTGCTGTCAATTTCCGATTCTTCATGGCGGTACTTCTTTTCCCAGTTTTCCTCCTGGTGCCACAGCGGTCTGAGTTCTTCCTTTAAGATGGACATGTTCCTCCGGGCGATCTGGGAACTTGATATCAGTGTCTCGCTTCCCAAAAATGCCTGCTCCCCATAGGGCAGAGAGCATGTGATCTTCTTTCTCCTTGCCACGCCCCTGTTCTTCTTAAATACAGCATATGCCAGAAGCTCAAGGATCCTTTCACCTCCCAGTGTCACATCGGAATCCGCGCCGAAGCACTCCAGCACATAGTCATAGCCCTCAACTTCGTATTCCTCCTCGCTGGCGCCTCTCCATATGCCAAAGCCGAAATCCGCGGTACCGCCGCCGAAGTCGAAGATTCCGTACCGGTACTGATCCGTCTCATCCTCAGGCTCCAGCTCGCTCATCTCCAGAGCCGTTACCGCATATGCAGCCGGCTCACTGACTCCCAGCTGTACGCTGAAATCCTTCATGCATTCCTCATCATCCAGAATGCACTGGGGAAGGGATCTCATGATCCCTCTTTCAAAGCTGGACAGGATCAGCTTTCTGGTCTTCTTGGAATATCCCACCGGGAATGACATCAGGTACTTCATGTAGATCCCGTTCCGCATATTGTTGATATACATGCCGATATAGTATGCATACAGTTCAATGGGATTTATGATCTTATCCTCCATCGAAGTGAATGCCCCAAACTGGTATTCCTGCTTCTGCTTATCCCAGATCACCACATGCTCTTTTTCATGATTCGCCCACTGCTTCAGATCCGCATAGTAAGCATAAAACTCATTGGGCGAACAGGTCCGGTAATCCGTGTAGGCATCATAGGAAACGATGAAGTCCTCACAGCTCGTCTCCGGTCTTCCATCCTGCTCAAAAAATTTTTCCATGAATGAGTCCAGATCCACACACTCGATGATCGTGGGATTCTCATAATCATTCTCCTGCAGCTCCGCAGAGAGATCGCCTGCCCCGATACGGATCGGTATGATCGCGCTGGTATCGTCCTGCCGCACCACAACAGTGCTCTTGGTTCCGAAATCGATGCCCACGATACCGGTCTTGATATCCTTCCTGGGGTCCCTCGGCACCAGTTTCCCCTTTTCCTCAATTTCCACCGTTTCTCCGCAGTCATACAGATCCCAGTGTCCCCGTTTGATATCAAAAAGCATATTCTCTTCGTAAGATTCCAGACGGCATCTCCGTTTGTCGCAGTCCAACAGATCCTGTATACCGATAAAAACTTTTCTGTTCTTCGGCGGAATGCTGTCTGCCGAAGCCGTCTCCTGAGACAGGGACTGCCCCGATGCGTTCTCCGGGTCCGCTTCCTCCTGGCCCGACTCTCCGGACAGAGGCTGACCCGACGCATTCTCCGGGCCTGACTCCCCGGGCAGGGACTGACCTGACGCATTCTCCGCGTCCGCATCATCCTGGCCCTCAACTCCAGTCAGAGGCTGATCAGA
>CAMWWF010000191.1 GCA_947177885.1 uncultured Lachnospiraceae bacterium | reverse complement strand
TGCTTTCCCTTCCCGCAGTTCCTGAAAACCGTTTGCCCTGAGAATTTTCTCCCCATTCTCCACGGCATGATACGCGGTAGGGCTGTCATTTAAATACTGCAGCAGACCTTCCGAAAATTTCTGTTGTGCACTCCTGTCCATTTTTTATGCCTCCTGATGATTATAATGTATTCCTGTTGTTCCATTCTTTGACTTTTGTCAGAAAAGCGGCCGCCACTACCGCAGATAGTGACAGCCGCCTTAAAGCGTGTTTGAAAATGCATTTTACGGAAAATACCGTCCTGCCCGGCCTTCTGACAGAGATACGTATCCGCTAGTCATCCAGCCTGCGATTGGAAAATCTGCCCACAGAGCCTTCTGACGATTGCGTCGCCTGATCTGACCGGTTTCCCTGTGACGATTCTGTCGGTTGGTCTGACCGAGTGATCTGCAATGACTGTGCCTGTTGGTCTGATCGCTCTGCCTGGGATCGTTCAGCCGATTGATCCGTTCGCCCTGCCTGGGACAGTTCAACCGGTTGGTCCGGTTGTACCGTCTGCGACGATTCAGCCGATTGATACGATTGCCCTGCCTGTGAATATTCGACCGGCTGATACGATTGTGCCGTCTGCGACGATTCGGCTGACTGGTCTGATTGTCCTGCCTGGAGCAGCTCAGCCGTTTGGTCCGTTTGTGTCGTCTGCGATGACTGAACCGATTGGGATATCTCCTTCTGTGATACTTCCGACCCGCCGGTTGCCTCCGTCACCTGCCCCACAGATGACCTCTCCTGATCCTCTTTGCCGCTGTCCTCATTGCCCCCGTCTGTCTTATTCTCATCCTTCTTCTCGTCCTTTGGATCGGGCAACCCTTTCTCCCTGCGGAAGATCTGCATGAATTCCTTTCCTGTGATGGTCTCTTTCTCTATCAGGAACTCTGCCAGCTTATCCATCAGCTCTCTGTTCTCACCCAACAGTGCCAATGCTTTCTCATAACTCTCTTTCAGGATCTCCACCACCTCGGCGTCGATTTCCGCCGCTGTGGAATCACTACAGTTCAATGCCGTCCTGCCCTCCAGATACTGACTCTCTATGGTAGCCAGCCCCATAAGGCCGAACTTCTTGCTCATACCGTAACGGGTCACCATATTGCGGGCAATGTCCGTTGCCTTCTCAATATCGTTGGCGGCACCGGTGGTCACTGTCTCAAACACGATTTCCTCCGCCGCGCGGCCACCCACCAGGCTCACAAGCATATCCCGAAGCTCCGCCTCCGTATTCAGGTACTTCTCCTCCTCAGGCACATGCATGACATACCCCAGCGCTCCCATGGTACGGGGCACAATGGTGATCTTCTGAACCGGTTCGGAGTTCTTCTGTAAAGCGCTGATCAGAGCGTGACCCACCTCATGATAGGAGACAATCTTGCGTTCCTCCCTGCTCATGATACGGTCCTTCTTCTCCTTACCTACCAGAACCACCTCCACTGCATCGAACAGATCCTTCTGACAGACATACTCCCTGCCCTCTTTGACCGCATTGATGGCAGCTTCATTTATCATATTTGCGAGGTCGGATCCCACCGCACCACTGGTGGCAAGAGCAATGGCATCCAGATCCACCGTCTCATCCATTTTAACATCCTTGGAATGCACTTTTAAAATCTCCACACGCCCCTTCAGATCAGGCTTATCCACAATAATACGCCTGTCGAAACGGCCGGGGCGCAGCAGAGCCTTATCCAGAATCTCGGGGCGGTTGGTTGCACCCAGGATCAGAATACCCTTGGAGCTGTCGAAACCATCCATCTCGGACAGCAGCTGGTTCAACGTCTGCTCCCGCTCCTCGTTTCCGCCGCCGTACTTGGAATCACGGCTGCGCCCGATGGCATCGATCTCGTCAATAAAAATAATGCAGGGAGCATTCTTATTCGCTTCCTTGAACAGATCGCGGACACGGCTTGCACCCACACCCACATACAACTCAATAAAATCGGAACCTGTCAGGGAAAAGAAAGGCACATGAGCCTCACCTGCCACCGCTCTGGCAAGCAGAGTCTTACCGGTACCTGGAGGTCCTACCAGCAGGGCTCCCTTGGGAAGTCTGGCTCCGATCTTGGAATATTTTCCGGGATTGTGCAGGAAATCCACTACTTCCACCAGAGATTCCTTTGCCTCGTCCTCTCCTGCCACATCCTTAAAGGTAACGCCTGTCTCTTTCTGAACATATACCTTCGCATTGCTTTTTCCCACACCCATGGGACCGCCGCTTCCGCCCATCTTACGGAATACCACGCCTAACAGAACCCACATCAGGATCACCGGCAGAACGACATACAGGAAAATATCCAGCAGACGACCCGAATTATCGCTGAGCACACGACTGCCGTCGATATCACCCTGTGCTTCCAGCCTTGAAGTCAGAGTATCCAGATCCTCCATTAAGATGGTGGAATAAGTCTTAGCGGTATTGGCAGGATAGAACAGATATCCGTCTGCACCTCCGCCGGAAGTATTCTCTTCTTTCTTCAGGGTAAAAAGGATCTGCCCCGTACTCTGTACCTCTACGGCTTCCACCTTTCCCTCGCTGATATACTGCAAAAACTGGGTATAGCTTACCACCTGCCCTGCGGCAGTTCCGCCGAATACCATATTCCACAGCATAAAAGCGATCAATACAGTGCTGAGAGCCGCCAGTACCAGCATGGTAATATTCGGCTTACGGGGCGGCTGGTTACCGTTGCCGCCGTTATTACCACCGGAACCACGGTTACCGTTGTTATATCCCCCACCGTTATCGAATTGGTTCATTTGATTGTCCATAGTAACTCCATTTCTGTTTTATTCATCTATGTTCCTGCTAACCATTCATCCCTGTAAATGTAACCTATACGAGCCATTTTCGGGTACAGGGAACTGAACCGTTAATTCCACTAAACCTATTATATTATAGAGATAATAATTTGATAAATCAATAGCATAAGTATGAAAAATGAATGCCAACTCTTAAAGATTTCTAAACTTTTTACCATTCCAATATGAAAAAAACTGTGGTAGAATAAGAAAATAATTTGTTATTGCTCAAAATCGGTGTGTTGTCTTCTTCATTTCGGCCAAGTCAGAACGAAACGGCATACCGGAATGTTCCTATTTATCCGTTAAAAAGTGTGTCTTCGCGGCACTTGTAAGTTCGCATTACGGCCCGCAAATACGCACACCTGACGATTCAATTTTAAATAAGAAGAGAGGTACTCATGAAAACAGGCTTCGATAACGAAAAATATCTTAAAATGCAGTCGGAACATATCAAAGAACGAATCAGCCAGTTCGGGGACAAGCTTTATCTGGAATTCGGCGGCAAACTTTTTGACGACTATCACGCTTCCCGTGTGCTGCCCGGCTTTGCCCCCGACTCCAAGCTGCGTATGCTGATGCAGCTCTCGGACTATGCGGAGATCGTTATCGTCATCAATGCCGCAGATATTGAAAAGAACAAAGTCAGAGGCGATCTGGGCATTACTTATGATGTGGATGTACTGCGCCTGAGGGATGAGTTTCAGCAGAAGGGACTTTATGTGGGCAGCGTGGTCATCACACACTACTCCGGCCAGAACAGCGCCGACCAGTTCAAGGCCAAACTGGAAAAGAAAAATATCAAAGTCTATCTGCACTATACCATTGAGGGCTATCCCGCCAATATTCCCCTGATCGTCAGCAGGGACGGCTTTGGGAAAAACGATTACATCAAAACCACCAGACCCCTGGTAGTAGTCACCGCTCCGGGACCCGGAAGCGGCAAAATGGCCACCTGTCTCTCACAGCTTTACCATGATAATCTGTGCGGAATCAAGGCCGGCTATGCAAAGTTTGAAACTTTTCCCATTTGGAATATTCCGTTAAAGCACCCCATTAATCTGGCCTATGAGGCTGCCACTGCAGACCTGAATGATGTGAATATGATCGATCCTTTCCACCTGGAGGCATATGGGGAAACTGCCGTAAATTACAACCGGGATATTGAGATATTCCCTGTGCTAAACGCTATTTTTGAGGGAATATATGGTGAAAATCCATATAAGTCCCCTACCGACATGGGTGTTAATATGGCGGGAAACTGCATTATTGACGACGAAGCCTGCTGCGAGGCCTCCCGTATGGAGATCATCCGACGCTACTATGCCACTCTGAACAAGATGGTGCAGGACGGCGCCTCGGAAAACGAATTATACAAGATCGAGCTCCTGATGAAACAGGAAAAAATTTCCACGGATGACAGAAAAGTCACATTGGCATGCAAGCAGCGTGCGGAGGACCTGGGTGTGCCCACTGCCGCCATCGAGCTTCCCGACCAGCAGATCATCACCTCCAAGACCTCCGACTTTCTGGGCGCCTCCGCGGCACTGCTGCTGAATGCCTTAAAATATCTGGCCGGCATCGACCATGATGTAAAGCTGATCAAACCGGAAGCCATTGCGCCGATCCAGGATTTAAAAGTCCGCTATCTGGGCGGGAAAAACCCCAGACTGCACACCGACGAGGTGCTGATCGCCCTTTCCCTGGCGGCCTGCAGCGATGACAATGCCGAAAAGGCCATGGAACAGCTGCCTAATTTAAAGGGGTGTCAGGTACACACTTCCGTCATGCTCTCCGAAGTGGATGTGAAAATCTTCAAAAAACTGGGAGTGGATCTGACCAGTGAACCTGTTCAGACCTCCAGAAAAAAATATTGATGTAACCATTCAAAGCCAACATGAAAATACTGCCTGTTTTCAGTGCTGGCATATCCATTGTGTCAGACTGCCGCGCAGTCCTGACCGAAAAAGGTCTGCTCTTTTCCGGTACTTCTCCCAACTGGCGGATCGTGGAAATGTGCGAGCTGACAGAGCATCCTTTCTATGTTGCCACACAGGGACATCCTGAATTGAAATCCCGTCCTAACAGGCCGCATCCACTGTTCAGAGGCTTTATCGCGGCGGCGCTGAAAGACAGGAATGGCAATCTTTTGTGATCAGTGAGGGCAAAGAATCACGACATTCGGCAAAACAAAAAAGAATCAGCATATTGGTTTCTTTGCCCTTATCACATGGCACTTAGCAGCACTGTTCATTCAATATGATACTCTGCAAACAGTTTCTTTCGAAACAATGCATCTGCAGCTGCCTGAGCCAGTTCCTCCTGTTTTCCATCTGCAAGAAGTCTCTGGATCAGAGTGTTCATTTTGCTGATTCCTTCTTGGATTCCTTCCTTTTTACCCTGTTTGATCTCTTTTCTTATTCCTTTTTGCTCCGCATTTTTCTGAATTTCATCCAGCGCCTTACACATATCTGCTTCCTCCTCCTGACTTTCCTGATTTATCTCAAAGTTCAGATGCCCTCTAATATCCTTTATATTTGTACACACATCTATCACATCGAACACATTTCCCGGTATTCTGCTGAAAAACTCCTTATTCTCCTGAATATACTCCTTATATTTCTTAGGCGAACCTGAGCGCTTCATAAGCCCTAACACATATCTCAAGTCAGAATCCATTTCCTGAAACGCTTTCTCCGGAATCCGGCGCATATGAATGACGTGGATTTTGTAATCTCCTGCCAGCTGCTGTAATTTCAGGGGAAGCCTGGAGATATCCTCCATCATCTCCCTGAGCGCCAAAGGGGCATCCCAATTCTCTTTCCCCCAGTAAAGCGTAAGATTCAGTATCGGCTTTATACGGTCTTCTTTTCCATAACGGTACAGAAAGTCATCATTTTTTCCATAAAATCGTCTGTTACGGCCATTCTCTTCACTAATTGTTTCCAGTTCGCGCCCATACGCCAGACAATCCATCTCCAGCAGCCTCCATGGAAAGATCAAATTGATCTTATCCTGATTCTCCAATCCCAACAAAAAGTGTGTTCTTCTGACGCAGGCTTTCCCTATAAAATCCCTTTGCCTATAAGTTAATTTCCCTTTGGAATTATTCACCGGATAAAATCCTTTGATCTCCTCCCATGCCCAGTCTTCAGGCAATTTTTCTCCAAGGTAATACTCCAAAACCGAACGGATCC
>CAMWWF010000190.1 GCA_947177885.1 uncultured Lachnospiraceae bacterium | reverse complement strand
GTTTTTCGCTGTTTTGGGCTCCTTCGAGCCATGACTGGTACAGCACCGGTATGATCCGCCCCAATTGCCCGCATGCCTGGCGCAGGATATCTTTTCAGCCTGCAAGGCGGCTGAACGAGGCGATGCGGTGCCAATTTGCCAAAGTAAATGCCGAGTGAAGCCAACGCAGTCAGGTGGAAATTCAGACCAGCGAAACATAGGGATAATTTAGGTGGATCATACTGCCTGCGGGAATAAAAATCGCCTGCCAGAGAAGATTTCCCTGGCAGGCATAAATCAAACGTTTCTCCTGATCGGTATCAAAGAACATTCGTACAAGTATCTTTCCATTTATTTCTTCAAACTGACTCCCGTCTCCTTGAAAGTCGCTGCAATACTTGCAATTCCCTGCAATTCCGCGGGAAGAATAATGGTGGTCGCCTGTCCGTCCGCAACCTTTTCAAAGGCTTCCAGGCTCTTTATCTTCAGCACCGCGTCGTCAGCACCGGCCTCTTTCAGCAGACGGATACCTTCTGCGTTGGCCTGCTGAACCTTCAGGATTGCCTCAGCCTCACCTTCCGCCTCGCGGATCATCTTCTCTTTCTCAGCCTCCGCGCGAAGGATTGCGGACTGCTTATCCGCCTCGGCACGGAGAATGGCGGATTCCTTAGCGCCTTCCGCCTCCAGGATTTTTGCCTTCTTTTCACCCTCTGCCCGGGTTACAGCCTCACGTCTCTCACGTTCCGCCTTCATCTGCTTCTCCATGGCATTCTGTATCTCCGCCGGGGGAATGATATTCTTAAGCTCCACACGGTTTACCTTGATCCCCCATGGATCCGTGGCAATATCCAGTGCCGCACGCATCTTGGTATTGATGGTCTCACGGCTGGTCAGCGTCTGATCCAGCTCCAGGTCACCGATGATATTACGCAGGGTGGTGGCCGTCAGGTTCTCGATAGCCATCATCGGATTCTCAACGCCGTAGGTAAACAGCTTGGGGTCAGTGATCTGATAGAACACCACCGTATCGATCCTCATGGTAACATTATCCTTCGTGATAACCGGCTGAGGCGGAAAGTCCGCAACCTGTTCCTTCATATTTACCCTTCTCGCCACCTTGTCAAAAAACGGCATCTTTACATGAAAGCCCACGGACCATGTTCCCTTATAAGCGCCCAGACGCTCGATCACATATGCCTGTGCCTGAGGGACGATCTTAAAACAGGAAACAAAGATCACGAACACCAGCACCACAACCAAAATCACAAGCACTGCAACAAACCAACCTAAAACTCCCATATTATACCTCTTTCCGCGCCGTCAGCAATGCGGCGCACCTTTTTATGATCAGAAAATCGCTTTTCTATTCCGGCTGTTTTTCCTCCAGTTCCTCCATCTGGGACACACTCATCGGCTCCGGAACAGGCGGAGGAACGGGATTGAGATCCTTCATCTGTTCGTCTGCCTTCACCACCAGCTTGACACCGTTGATCGACAGAATATTTACCACCGCGCCGGCAGGAATGACTGCATTATCGTCCACACTTCTGGCGCTCCACTGCTGGCCGCTCACGGTCACCTGCCCGGTTCCCTGTATATTGTTGATCTCACTGATCACGATCGCCTGTCTGCCCACCAGACTTTCCACATTGGTCTTCACACGATCTTTGTTAAAATACTTCACCGCCACGGGTCTGGTAAAGAACAAAAGCAGTATCGAAACTACAAAGAACAGCACCACCTGTATCGCAATGGGTGCATGGAGCAGCGTAGCCACAATCGCCACCAGCGCACCGCCGGCAAACCAGATCGTCGTCAAACCCATAGTCAGGACTTCCACGACCACCGCTATGATCAGAACCACAAGCCAGATGATCATCATTGTCATAATCTCGACCATTCAATCACTCCTTATCTTATTGCATAGCCTCTCGGAATCTCCCTTGCACCTGCCTTTGCGACCGATTTCCCGCCGGTTGCACGCAAATTTGATCACAACGTACATTCCACGTCCAAGATACACTTTGTGTATCAAAACCATGCGGACACAGACCAGTCGAATAAAGATTCCCTTAAGCAATTCTTAATACTCAGTTTACTACAAAACAGGCTTTCAGGCAAGCCATTTCTGTGCTCCAGATCCAATATGGACAGACGCAAAAGGCAAAGTCTTTCGTGTCCGCGCTGCCCGACTCCTTCCGTCAGTTCATCCGTCCATGGCAGCTGAATGAGCGGCCTTCCGACTCTGCTCATACCACAAAACAGGGACAGCGCTCTGCAACGCCGTCCCTGCTGTTTTTTTGCTTTAACCAAAATTTTAATAAAATACATGGTTTCCGATGACAATACCGTCACGTCCGTCATTTCTGCGGAAATGTGTACAGTCTCCCACATTTGAAACGCCTGCAAGCGCATCTCCCGCCGCCTGTATACAGCTTGACTTAATATTTCCGGATTCATACACTGCATTTACCTTACCGTTCAAGGCCGGTGTAAACTGCCCGGATGCATAAATAACGCCGTGGATACTGTTGGGATAAGCGCCGCTTCTTACCCGGTTCATCACAACCGCGCCGACCGCCACCTGTCCTTCATATGCCTCGCTGCCCGCTTCACACTGGATCAGAGCTGCCAGCAGCATGGTAGTATCCGCGTCCGTGGTATAAGCGCCGTAGTTGACATGACGCTTCGCCTCCGCCTCGGCTTCCTCGCGGAGTCTGATCTCTTCCATCGTTTCTCCCGAATCGATCTGAAAATCCAAAACCACATACTCCGCCGACACATAACCGTCCAGGCCCTCATAATCAATGCAGACCCATTCCTCGTTATCCTTGCTCAGAACCTCCACGATGTCACCCTTGGGAAGGAGTCCCAGAACACCCGCATCAATTCCCGGCTCCGTCCTGACACGAAGTGTTTCCGTATCAACGGTAGCCATCATCCTGCCCACATCATTTGCAAGCGCCCGCGCATCTTCCCCAAACAACAGATATTCGTCAGATGCCCAGCCGATAATGTTGCCCGACTGCAGCTTCGTCCATCCGTCCCTTCTCTCCAGTATGATTCCGCCGCAATCCTTATATAGCTTTCCTACCTTTGAGGCATCTTCACTGGCTTCACTTCTCACGTTCAGGGCATTCTGCACATTGGCCATGACCAGCATGCCGGTATCATCTTCCTCTTCCACCTGAGGTACGAGTTCAATGTTCAACTCTCTCGCCGTAGCGTTAACGATCTCATCCGAACTTGTAGAACCGGGATTCAATACCGATGCTATACCGCCCCGCATATTTTCCAGGTAATCCGTGCCGCCAGCCTGAGCTGCCATACCCGTCTGCACAAACAGGATGACCGACATCATAATCCCCGTCAGCGCAGCGAACAGCCTACTGCTTTTTGCCATTTTATTTACCTCCCAACAAATGTTAACAATATTATTTCCTTCTTTTGGTATAAATATTACAAAGTTGTTAAATTTGTTACAGCCTCATAATAGCAAAGAGATTATTATTTGTCAAGTTTTTGCATCATATTTGCATCATCACACGTAACAGTTCAGCCCTCACATACTTTTAGACTTTTCAATACAGGCTTCCATAGCGTCCATGACCGCCGCCCTCATGCCTTTTTCCTCCAGCACCTTTACCGCCTGAATGGTGGTTCCGCCGGGAGAGCAGACCATATCCTTCAATTCTCCGGGATGCTTTCCTGTCTCCAGGACCATCCTGGCGCTGCCCAATACCGCCTGGGCCGCAAATTCATAAGCCTGTTTCCTGGGCATGCCTGCCGCCACGGCCTCATCCGCCATAGCTTCGATAAACAGAAAGACATATGCCGGTGAGCTCCCGCTGACGCCCACTACCACATCCATTAGTCTTTCCGGTACCACGCTTGCCCTGCCAAAGGATTCCATCAGTTTTACCACCCTGTTCAGATCTTCCCGGGGCACTTCCTCTCCGGCACAGACTCCGGTACACCCCTCCAGTACGAGCGCCGGCGGATTGGGCATACAGCGGATCATCCTCAGATCCGGCCTGTCAAAGGCTTCTTTCAGAAATTTCAGATCCCTGCCCGCGGCAATACTGACTATCACGGCATTTTCCTTCACCGCCATCCTGATCTCGGCGATCACCTCAGCCAGAACAAAAGGTTTCACGGCCAGGAACAGGATGTCCGCCTCCTCCGCCGCCTGTACATTGTTTTCCGCCGTTCTCACATGAAATTTTTCCCTGATCCTGTCTCTCGTAGCCGCCGTCCTGGCTGAACCGATGATATCCTCTGACGCCACCGTCCCCTTTCCCAGCATTCCTCCGATCATGGCCTCCGCCATATTTCCCAGCCCGATAAACCCTATTTTCATACTTATGCCTATCCTTTCTCTTTCATTCCGGAATCATTTCATCTTTTCCGTCTTTGCCTGTGCGCCTCATACATTAACAGAGAAGCCGCAATGGCGGCATTTAAAGACTCTATCCTGCCTTCCATCGGGATCTTCAGGTATTGATCCGCCCGGGCTGCCGTCTCCCCGGTAAGTCCGTTTCCCTCATTACCTACCAGAAAAGCGGTAGGTTCCCGATATGAAAAATCATCGTAATACTTTTTCCCTTCCAGATGTGCCGCGTATGTGCGGACCCCTCTCTTACGCAGCTCGGCAAATGTCTGCGGCAGACTTTCCACATACAGAAAAGGGACTCTGAAAACGGATCCCACCGTGGCGCGAATGGTTTTCGGATTAAAAATGTCCACCGTGCCGGCGTTCATTATAACACCTGTTATTCCAGCTGCCTCCCCGGTTCTGATGATCGTGCCAAGATTCCCGGGATCCTGCAGATTCTCCAGGATCAGCAGCAGCGGAACCTCCGCCTGCAGAATCTGCTCCAACGAGCAGTCGGGACGCCTGACGACACACAGGATCCCCTGAGGAGTCTGGGTATCCGACATCTTTCTGAAAATCTCTTTCGTCACCGTCTCGTACCCCACATCCTTCAATTTCCGTTCCACTTCGGCATCCCTGCCGATCCGCTCCAACGCTTCCTCTGAGACATATACCTGCCGTATGCTTTCCTTCGGGACTTCTTCGAACATCTTAAACCCCTCTGTCAGAAAGATGCCTGCGCTGCGCCTTTCCTTTGCCTTGTTCTGCCATTGTATAACCTGCTTAACCTTAGCGTTAGAATGACTGGTGATCATCCGTATCCCCCTCTCATTTAAAATCTGCATTTTCGTAATTTATGGCTGTACAGCCTTCAAACCCGCAAAACCCCAAAGAAAACGGCTGTTATATTTTCAAAACAGCCGTTTTAATATACTCCGGATTCATTTTTTCACAGTTAAATCGTCAATACCTGGAATACCTCATACTGATATTCATCAATGCCCTTCTTCATCTGCAGTGCTTCCTCAATATCAAAATCAACAAACTCACCCTTTCGGAAGCCCACCACTCTGTTGGTCTTACCCTTGAGCAGCGTGTCCACGGCATACGCTCCCATGATGGACGCATAAAAACGGTCTTTGGCGGTAGGACTGCCGCCCCGCTGCATGTATCCGAGAATGGTCGCCCGGGTCTCCACACCGGTAGCCGCCTCAATTCTCCTCGCCATGGAGGTGGAATGTCCGATACCCTCCGCATTGATGATGATATGATGTGTCTTGCCGCGCTTCCTGCTCTCTATGATATGGTTGATGATCTCCTGCTCATTGTAATCGTATTTCTCGGGAAGCAGCACATCCTCCGCACCGTTTGCAATACTGCACCAGAGTGCGATATAACCGGCATTACGCCCCATTACCTCAATGATACTGCAGCGCTCATGGGAGGATGAAGTATCCTTCACCTTGTCGATCGCCTGCATCGCCGTATTTACGGCGGTATCAAAACCGATCGTGTAATCGGTACATGCAATATCAAGGTCTATCGTACCGGGCAGGCCCACTGTATTGATACCCTGTCGTGACAATGCCTGCGCTCCCCTGTAGGAACCGTCGCCTCCGATCACGATAATGCCGTCAATCCCGTGCTTCTTACAGATTTCCGCGCCCTTCTTCTGATATTCCGGTTCCTTAAACTCCAGACACCGCGCAGTACCCAGGAC
>CAMWWF010000189.1 GCA_947177885.1 uncultured Lachnospiraceae bacterium | reverse complement strand
GAAAAGTGGAAAAAGCTGGGGGAACTGAAAAACGGTGAGGAAAAAACCTTTCTGATCAGTGAGGGGAGCGCGAAAGTGTTTGCCATTTGTGATCTGGCAACTAAAAATATATGGGATCAGATCAGCATTCCGGAGGGAACGGAGGGGATCCGTATCAGTGGGAAATCAATGTTTGCGCCGTGGATAGGGAATCCTTTTAATTTCAGGGAACAGATTTTGAGGGAAGAGCTTCTGTTATGAACTGTTTCTGCACATGGAACAGGCGGCAGGCCGTAGAAAAAGATATGGAGGATGTTTTCCGATATGTTCATAAAATTTTTTCAGACCTTACGGGAAAAGGGATTGCGGGTCACGCTGGGAGAATGGCTGACCTTTCAGGAGGCGCTGGATCAGGGGCTGTGCGGCAGTTCCCTGACGCAGTTTTACTATGTGGCGCGGATGATCCTGGTAAAGAGCGAGACGGATTTTGACAAATTTGACATGGCCTTTGACGAGTGCTTCCGGCCTGCGGAGAAGGAGACGGAAGTGGGGAAGGAGATGCTCCGCTGGCTGGACAAGTCCGATATGCTGGAGCTTGCCCATGAGGAGGCCCGCGCCCATCTGAACCAGATGGAAGATATCCAGGTGGATAAGGAGCAGGTGGAGGAGACTTTTAAACAGAGGCTGAAAGACCAGAACGAGGAGCACAATGGCGGAAGCTTCTGGATCGGCACCATGGGAAAGACTTCTTTCGGCAATATGGGCGGCAATGTTGGCGGCGTCCGTGTGGGGGGACAGACCGGATACCAGTCCGCCTTTTCTGTGGTGGGCGCCAGAAAATACCGTGATTTCCGTGATGACAGGGTGTTGGACAACAGGCAGTTCCAGCTGGCTTTCCGGAAGCTGCGGCAGTTTTCCAGCAGACTGGATATTCCCGAGACAGAGCTTGATATTAACGGCACGGTGGATAAGACCTGCAATAACGGCGGCTGTCTGCAGATCGTCATGCAGAAGCCCAGGAAGAATGCGGTAAAGCTGCTGCTACTGATGGATTCCGGCGGAACCATGATCCCCTTCAGCAGTCTGCTGAACGACCTGTTCCAGGCGGTGCATAAGTCCAATCATTATAAGGATGTGAAGACCTATTATTTCCACAATTGTATCTACAGCAAGGTCTATAAGACGCCGGAGTGCGAGAACGGCGACTGGGTGGATACGGAGTGGATGTTCCGCAACGTGGACAGCGACTACAAGGTGATTATTGTGGGAGACGCCGCCATGGCACCGGAAGAACTGTATTCGGATACCGGAAATTACCGGGGGCCTAACGGCGGCCTGTCCGGTTATGAATGGCTGAAGCTGGTGAAGAAGAAGTATAAGAAGGTGGTCTGGCTGAATCCCAAGATGGCTCCGGGCAGAGCACCATGGAGAGAAGCGGAGACCGCGGTGAAGGAACTCTTTTCCATGTATAAGCTGACCGTGGACGGCCTGAATCAGGCCATGACGAAGCTGATGATGAATAAGGCTTAGAGCGTGTTTGAAAAATCATTCCACCGGTCTGCACATTCCGAAGAAAGCATTTTTCAAACACGCTCTAGTGAAAAGGATGTAGGGATATATGATATACTATCAGGCGGAAAGCCTTATGATAAGGGATATGGAAGAAACGGATATAGCTGAACTGAGCGGGGAGGCGGAAAATCCTGAGGAAACGGCCGGGTATTTTGAAAAACAGGCAGGCCATATCCGGAGTGGGATGTGCACAGGGCTGATCGCTTTCTGCCAGGGACAGATGGCAGGATATGTGTACCTGTATTACCGCTGTAAATGGGGAGGGCTCGGCAACCGAGGCTATCCGGGAATTGTGGATCTGTATGTGCCGGAGAGATTCCGCCGGAGGGGAATCGGGGGCAGATTGATGGATATAGCGGAGAGGATTGCTGCCGATTACAGTGATAAAGTATATCTTGATGTAGGATTGAACAGTACCTTCGGAAGCGCTCACAGACTATATGCAGGGAGAGGCTATATTCCTGACGGAAGGGGATGCTATTATGAGGAAAAGGTATGCGGAGTGAATGAGCCGTGTATCAATTCTGATGAACTTACCCTGTGTCTTGTGAAAGAGATTGAAAAAAATATAGAAGCTATCATAATCGAAAAGTTGGATTCGCATTTCCAAAAAGCTGCATTGGAGTTTGTCTCGTTTCTGAGGGAGAATGAACTAAAGTTTCTAAGAGACAGGGGATACTGGAGAGATAAAATTTATTTTCAGGTGCAGTATCAGGAGGATTGTGTCTGTTATATAGCAATGAAAGATCCCGACGAAAAAGGAATCAGCTGGACAGTATGGTCTGACAATATGGCTCCGGTTTCCCTTACCGATAATGAATTGGAAGATGAACTGAAACAAACCGCATGGGAACATGTTGATTTCTGTGGCAATTGCGGTTCCTGCGGCGGTGGAAGGAAGAAAACCATTTTTGGAAAGGAATTTGACAGGGTATGCGGCTGTACGT
Organism: uncultured Lachnospiraceae bacterium; assembly: GCA_947177885.1. Next base: position 3,590 of record CAMWWF010000189.1, on the reverse strand, counting down.
TCCGGTTTGATGATCCGGGCACAAAGGAACTTGCATTTATGAAGAAGATGGTTGAACTTAAGAAAAAGGAGCTGTGTGGGAAGAAACTCAGGGAGTTTCATAAAAGGCAGCTTACAGATCCGGGAAAGGCATGAGTTTATTATGGCACAGGGATACCCTGCAATAGAGGAAGCGAACAGAATCTTACAGGAGGCGGAGGCCTGCAACCCGGGACCATGGGGTGCGCACAGCCGCTGTGTGGCGGAATGCGCCGGAAAGATCGCGGAGGCGTGCGGGGACATGGATGCTGGTAAAGCGTATGTACTGGGGCTTCTGCATGACATCGGAAGGAAGTTCGGCACAAGACATCTGGGACATGTCTATGACGGCTGGAAATATATGGAGTGGCTGGGATATCCGGAGGCGGGAAGGATCTGCCTGACTCATTCCTTCGCCTGTCATTCTTTAGAACTTTATATCGGAAAATTTGATATACTTCCGGAGCAGGAGACAGAGGTGCGGGAAGTCCTGGATAAAACGGAATATGACGATTATGACAGACTGATCCAGCTCTGTGACGCCATAGGAACGGCTGACGGTGTAGCCGCCATGGAGGACCGGATGCGGGACATCCGGAGCAGATACGGCTCTTACCCTGAAGAGATGTGGAAGCGGAACCTTGCGCTGAGGGAGGAATTTGAGAGGCGTATGGGAGGGAACCTCTATGACCTTTTGAAAATGCAGGAGAAAGCCTGAATGTCTGCTTTACAGTAAAACTCTGGGCCTTCATGCGTAATGGAACAGTCGGTGACATGGGCTTTTCTGGTATTTCTGTTTTCCGAAGAGATACAGAGTTGGAACTCCATGGAGATGAATGTGTTTCCTGTGAGGAAGGATCTTTTGGCAGAAATATTTTGGAGATGTTTTATAACAATCAGGGTGAGCTGGTGACAATGGCCCGGAAAAAAAGAGGACTTCGGGAGTTGGCAGATAACGGGCATTTGCACACATACCGCATTTATGATCCTGCCTATGACATTGTGTGGAAGAAGTGTGGCGCGTATTTTGCCGGGGACAGAACAGCGAGGGAAATGCAGAGATAAAAGCTTCCGGACAAGGTTCTTGAAAAATATTTCTATTCGTGATACCATGTTCTGTGTTTAAGCAGAATAACCCTAAAATACAGGAAAGGTATGGAATGATAAAATGACGGTTTTTGATGAATTAAAGGCAAGAGGACTGTTGGCGCAGCTCACGGACGAGGAAGAGATCAAAGAGCTGGTCAATAACGGAAAGGCAGTGTTTTATATCGGCTTTGACCCTACCGCGGACAGTCTCCATGTGGGACACTTCATGGCGCTGTGCCTGATGAAGAGACTGCAGATGGCGGGCAATAAGCCCATCGCCCTGATCGGCGGCGGCACTGCCATGATCGGCGATCCCTCCGGGCGCACCGACATGAGAAATATGATGACTACAGAGACCATCGATCATAACTGTGAGTGTTTTAAGAAGCAGATGAGCCGGTTTATCGATTTCGGTGAGAACGCGGGCGCGGAAGGCGGTTTCTCCGCAGGTGCGCAGGCGGGAGAAAAGCATTCCACGGCGATCATGGTGAACAATGCGGACTGGCTCCGGGATCTGAACTATATCGAATTTATCCGGGATATCGGCGCCCATTTTTCCGTGAACCGTATGCTCACCGCAGAGTGCTATAAGCAGCGTATGGAGAAGGGACTGAGTTTCCTTGAGTTTAATTATATGATCATGCAGAGCTACGATTTCCTCTGCCTGTATGAGAAATATGGCTGTAATATGCAGTTTGGCGGCGACGACCAGTGGAGCAATATGCTGGGAGGCACGGAGCTGATCCGCAGAAAGCTGGGCAAGGACGCTTATGCCATGACCATCACGCTTCTGCTCAATTCCGAGGGCAAGAAGATGGGTAAGACCCAGAAGGGCGCCGTGTGGCTTGATCCGGAAAAGACTTCCCCCTATGAATTCTATCAGTACTGGAGAAATGTGGCAGACGCGGATGTGCTGAAGTGTCTGCGGATGCTGACTTTCCTGCCTCTGGAGCAGATTGACGAAATGGATAAGTGGGAGGGCAGCCAGCTGAATCAGGCGAAGGAAATCCTGGCTTTCGAACTGACAAAGATGATCCATGGCGAAGAAGAGGCAACCAGGGCACAGGAGAGTGCGCGTGCATTGTTCACAGGGGGAAATGCCGCGGAAATGCCCACATATGAGCTTCAGGACAGCGATTTCCTGAACGGTTCCATTGACATTCTGGGTGTGCTGGCAAGCTCCGGACTGACCGCATCCCGTTCCGAGGCGAGACGTGCCGTGGAGCAGGGCGGCGTCACTGTTGACGGGGAGAAAGTGACCGATACAAAGACTGCCTATACGCCGGATCAGTTTGCGGGAGAAGGCATTATTGTAAAGCGCGGTAAGAAAAACTTCAGAAGGATCTTGATGAAATAAAGACAGCCATTCGGAAGATGACCTGAAGATTGCGAAAAAGACGGTGTGGGCGGCAGGAATTTTGCGTCTCATACCCTGAAAAATCCGGAAGACAGCATGGAAAACAATGAGGATAGGAAAGAATGATGTTTTTCCGGAAGGATTCATGAATGATTTCATAGTCCCTTTCATATACATATAGCAGAATATGTTAGGAGGGGTTCCCTATGGATTATGCATCGAATACATACGATCTCTATCGTGATATACAGAAAAGGACCGGAGGAGAGATCTACATAGGCGTACTGGGACCGGTGCGCACCGGAAAATCTACTTTTATCAAACGCTTTATGGAGGAGCTGGTGCTCCCTGAGATGGAGGATGAGCACGCGCGGGCGCGGGCGCAGGATGAACTGCCCCAGAGTGCGGGCGGGAAGACTATTACCACCACGGAGCCCAAATTTATTCCCAATGAAGCGGCGAAGGTAGTTTTGAGCGGTGACATACCTGTCTCGGTACGCCTTATTGACTGTGTGGGATATATGGTGGAAGGAGCTGCCGGACATATGGAGGAGGATGTGGAACGCATGGTGAAGACACCCTGGTTCGACTACGAGATTCCTTTTACACAGGCGGCGGAGATCGGCACGGATAAAGTTATGAACGACCATTCCACCATCGGCCTTGTGATCACCACTGACGGCAGCTTCGGGGAGCTTCCGCGGAACAATTACCTGGAGGCGGAAGAGAAGACCATACTGGCACTTAAGAAACTTCGCAAGCCTTTCTTAGTGCTGGTCAACAGCCAGAAGCCATACTCGGAGGATGCGAAGAAGGTTGCTGCCGAGATCGGTGAGAAGTACGGGGTGTCCGCAGTCACGGTGAACTGTGAGCAGCTGAAAAAGGATGACATCAACATGCTGTTGGAGAAGGTGCTTTACGAGTTCCCCATTTCATCCATTGAATTCTATATGCCCAAGTGGGTGGAGATGCTTTCCAATGATAACCGGATGAAGCTGGATATCATTGATAAAGTAAAGCTTATGATGAAAGATTATAATACCATTCGCAATGTCATTGAGAATCCCATCGATATGGAGAGCGAGTACATAAAGCGCTGTAAGACGGATGCGGTAAGACTTTCCGAC
>CAMWWF010000188.1 GCA_947177885.1 uncultured Lachnospiraceae bacterium | reverse complement strand
GGATGCCGTTTCGCCGTCGGCAATGTTGGATCTTGTGGATGCCTCTGAAAAGGATTGTGTCTGAGGCAGATACTTCCGGCTCAATATGTTTTTATCCAGTCCCTTTAAAGAAGAGATCAGATATTCTTTGTCGATTGGTTTTTGTTTTTTTGTCATGTCTGTTTCCTCCGTTTGAGATTTGTAACTTCCCGGCATCCCCTCATGCCTTCTCATAAGGTTTTCCTGCAATCCTGTTTGCCGAAGCCTCGTTTTCCGGTCCTATTCCTGCCGGGAGGCCGACTTTGTCTGTCAGGATTCCGGGAGAGCATATATGACAGTTGCCCGATGTCTTCCCGCGGAAGCAGAGAGATTCGGGGCGGATTTAGTCATTGGTACCCCATTCTGCTGAAAAATTTATGGGTTCTGTCTCAAAGTCCGCGAAAGTATTTTCCAATGCGAACAGTCTGCTCTCCACGTCCACGAACCAGTTTTTATAGGGCGGTTTCGATTCTTCGTCGGACAGTTCCAGATCCAGGGTGTTTTCAACCCTGAAGGAGAAGGGCAGGGATCTGTATGCATACTTGTATCCGTTTTCCGCTCCGATAAAAGCGATCGCGGCTGTGACATTGCCGCTCTTACAGGTAACGGAATCGGACAATATCCATGAGAATCTTAAAAGCTCGCTGTTATATTGCAGATTGACGGCATCCTCCGTGAACATGCCCAGTTCATTTCGGACGATGATCTTGATGATCTTGTTATAGAGGTCGATCCCGTCATAATATCTGTTGATCTCAAAAGTCAGGATATTTGAGTTTGTGTCACCGCATACGATCGTGCCTATGTCTTTCAGAACGGGCGTCTTGCCGATGATTTTGATGATCTGGTGTTCATCCTTCATGGATGAGGTCTGCACCAGCGGATTCTTTGAGTCTGTGAAAGCGGTGTTATCCATTTTTTCCTCCTGTTCCGTTTTGTTTCTTTTCCATTATTTTTCAAATAGTCTGCGGTTTACCTGCCCGTTGTAATATTTGGACAGAGCCGCTTTTGTGGTTACGTGTTCCGGGCAGTCCATATTCTGAAACATTCCCCTGGAATATTTCTTTTCCCCTATGTACCTTCGTCTGATCTGGATTCCGCTCAGCAATTTGATATTGACCTCTTCCGGTGGAGCAGTGGAAGATAAGTAGTCGAAAATAATATCCTCTGCGGACCGGAACAGTCTGCGGACCGTTGTCGGATCCACATTTTCCCTGTGCGCTATCTGCTGCATTAACATATCCTGAGTGATGTTCAAATTGTTCTACCTCCGGGCTTTTTTTCCTCTCCATATACACACAAAGTGTCAGCTGTATTTTACGGATGCTTTCGTTCAGGCCGGCAATTCTTCTGTCGTGGATAACGGTTGAAAGATCCGTATCTTATAACGGGGACATTTTATGCTTTCTCTGTTTTTGTTTCCTTATTCTTTCGGACTTCCTGTGACTGGTTTGCTGACAGTTTTGGCATCTGCATGTACGCCTGTTGCCGGCATCGATCTCCACCCATTCACCACAGTCCATACATTGAATGAATCTGGTTTTCCGGGTGGAAATGTTATTCTGCAGATTATTTACAATGTATTGGCCATAGCAGAACCACAGCAGCTGTTTATATCTCTTGTCTCTTCCATACAGATATTCAGCCAACATATCGGCAATGGTTTCCTCCGAATACCCGCAGCGGGAGAATTCCCCGCGGATCTTGCAGGCAACATAATGAAGATTGTCCATATACTCGTCTTTCCTGTTCGTCATGTATCGGTATTGCCTGTTCAGGCGGTCATACAGGTCGGAAACTTCTCTGCTGCAGATGATCCTGCCGTCGGACATCAGATTCCGGTAGTCAATGCTGTCCAGGTGCAGAGCACGGGTATTGAGCGGTTTGTCGGGAATCCTGTCATATATTTTATTGACGGGACTTCCGTTGCGTGTTTTTATCTGTGAGCCGTCTTTATCCTTTGCATATCTGAAGAATGCGGGAAGCGGATCTCTGGTATACTTTGACACGGCGGACTGAAACCATTCCGCGCGTTTCGGCATATACAGGGTTTTAGCGGCGTCTATGCAGAAATTGTTCTCCATACATAAGAGCTTGACGAAATCTACAGCCTCCTGTCTCTCCCGGTGGGATCCGTCCGTAAATACATCATGGTTCCATATTTTGGAGATGTCATTGCTGTAGACCCCTATGTTGCCATAGGTGAACGCCTTATTCAGACCGGCATAAACCGTCTTACTGTTCAGCTCTGTGGGCTCCGCCTTGCGCATGTTGTAATAGAGAGGGACAATGTCCTTCATATTGCGTTCTGCGATTCTGACAAAATCCGGATCCGCCACCACAAGCGCTTTGTCCCCGTCCACATCGAATTGAAGGAGCTTACTGATCAGGTCATGAGTGCTTGTGTATAGGGCATTGGTGGGAAACCATTCCCCGATCCGGACGGTGCGTTCGCCACAGGCATGGTGCGCGGTATTATTTCGGATGGCATGCTCTCTGTATAAATGGGGGCTTCTCAGGCAGTCCAGCCTGTCATACTGCCTGAACAGCCGGCAGAATACCTCCTGATCGGCCAACAGTCCCTTTGGATGTTTGACATGACCGAACCAGTACTCGCAGGCGGCGTAGAAATCCGGGAGCAGGAAGGTGTATTTTCCGGTTATTTCCAGCTTCCCGCTGCGATATTTCTTTAACAGGCTGTTCTTTATGTCGCGGAGCGTATCTTTGGTGTAGGTGTCCCCCAGCAGGGCGGGATAGATCTTGACAGCCTTCTGAAAGGGAGTCATATTGGTGTTATAGGGCGTGATGCCGAGCAGCTCCATCATTGTATTTTCGGAGGAACAGATATTGGAGATCCGTTCCGCGGATCTGCGGGTGAGCAGATCGAGCTCCCCATCCGAGATATCCGTGAGAGTCTGGAGCATCTGGTAGTTCAGCTTCGCGTTTTTGATCCTGTCTTCCTCCACATTGCATATGCCGGCGCTGCAATGATATCTTTTAAAGTGCTCTTTATATTCGTCCCATGAATCATAATATTGATGCATTTTGAACTGACTTCTGGTAAAGATGATCCGGATATCTTCCTTCACAATGTCATGCTCCGTGCCATAGATATCAGTGATGACAGGAGAGCAGCCGTTCACCTCCACAAATTTCCTGAAATCAAATACTCCCAGCAGTCCCTTGATCCAGGGGGCACGGAACATAAAGTTCTTAGCCGAGACGGAGGGAAGCATCATACCGGCGCCGTCCGTGTGGGGAACAGGAACGAAATCAGTCTTTCTTGTGATGGAATAGTCCGTTTCGTCCACGTGGTCAAAGGTGCCGTACACATTCGTCTCAAAGTCATCGATGACGATGGCTCTGTCGATATCGAATTCCTGCCATTGGTCCGTTGCGGAATTTGTCAATGCCATATATGCCAGATATTTGTTGACATTATGTCCGCCCTTTGCGTTGATCCGGTCTGTCGTGAGACCGCACATGACAGTCTTCCCGATTCTGTTCCACACAGTTTCTTTCATAAAGACCGCTTTCCTGGCGCGGATCTGTCCTGCGGAGGAAGTATAGTATCTGTATTTTTCGCCTCTGCAGGTAAAACCGTAAAACGAGATATCCTTAAAGATGTCAAAATAGTAGATCTGCACCACCATCAGGTCATCTGTTAACTCATCCTGCATGATTCCCATGGTTCTGCTGAGTGCGGAATCAAATGCGGATATCACGTTTGTGTCGTTGAGACTGTCCTCCCGGACGGAGCGGATATGATCCCTGCCCCTGGAAATTTCGTTTTGGTCTGTCTTATTGGACAGGAGGGAATGCAGTTTTTCTTTTGCCTGCTTTGCCTTTTCCTTTTTGTGAGCTACCAGTCTGATATAATGCTGATATTCATTTTCCGAAGAGTCTGACTGTTCCGGGATTTTCTTCAGCTCCGACAGCTTTTTTTGCAGTTCACTGCACTCTCTTCGATATGTACAGTACATATTGTGCAGGTATTTTTCATGATTGCTGAAAAAATGTCCGGTGTCGATGGAATATAAGTGGTACTGTCTGGTCAACATGTATCGTTTTCCTTTCTCCAAGTCGGTTTCGTTTCACTCTGTGTCCTGCCTGACGGTTTCGGGATACTGTGCTATGGGCAGAGTCTCTCTGTTTATTCCCGCGGGCAATAAGCCGGGTTTTTACAGCACTGCCGGTCAAACCGCCTGTCTGCAATGATCCTTGCGGCTGCCTCCGATAATGTTATTTTTCTGTCGAAATCGGAAACGCATATCCTCCCACCGAATTCGGAATGATTTACTTTACAGGTTCCTGTTCTGTAGAATGTTTCTGTCATTGGTTATCCACTTTCCTTTCTTTTCCTGTTGTCTGTTATGTTTCTGCATTTTGACCGATGTTGCTTTTGGCCCTGTAATATATACTTCTACATTTGAGCGGACAGAAAATGATAATCCGGATGACTTCAGGGGGAGAAATTTTTGAAAATTTATAAGTCCCCAAAATTGGACGCATAATATTTTATCATTACATAAAACGCTTAATGGAAATTGCTTAAAGAGTTATAAAAGGAATTCCATGGTCTCAGTTTACAAACATTTGTTCGAGAAACCTATTGACAAATACGAACATACATTCTATACTGATAATTACCGACGGCGATGAAGTACAAAAAGCTTATTTTATCATACAAACGGCGGCGGTATTTAAGACAGGCAATCGGAGGAATTTTGTGTTTGTCACGATATTTCAGCGGGAGAAGAGGAGTATTTACTATGGAACAGATATTGACGGCATATTATGCAGATAACGCAAGAAAGCTTCATGGGATCGTAGACAGAATTTTATTGAAATTCGGCGGTATTTTGGACAAGGATATGGACGATTTCTATTCCCTTGCAAATGAAGTGTTTGTGGAGGTCATGAAACGGTATGACAGTTCGCAGTCTTTTGAGGCCTTTTTGTATTCCTGCCTGTCAAAAAGGATCAAAACGGAAATAACAAGAAGAAACCGGGAAAAGCGCAAAGCGGACAGAATCTCGGTTTCCATAGATACGCCTGTGGATGAGGAGGAGGAGATTACTCTGGGAGATATCATCGCGGATGATTTCTCCATTGAGAGAGAGGTGTTTGAGAACAGTGAGGAGAGCTACAGCAGAAGGATGCTGTTATACCTCAGCAGGCTTTCGAAGCTGCAGAAGGAAGTGCTGAAACTTCATTCCGTAGGCTATCTTCCCAATGAGATCAGAGAGGAATTACACATAAGTGCAAAGCAATATACGGAGTGCTGTGAAGCGATTCATTCATACAGAAATGTTTCCGTACTATAGGGGATAAGTGTTATTCATGCAATGAGGAAAGGACTGGAGGGATTTTTCATGGCAAGACCACGTAAACATACATATACGCTGGATATGTATCTGAAAAAGATCAGAAAGGGCGATATTGATAACAATGCGGATGTCCAGAGGAACTTTGTCTGGAATAATGAACAGATCAACGAGCTGATCGTTACGGTATTGACAGATGATTATATTCCGCCCATCATTCTGGGAGAGGAAGAGGATACGAAGCTTCATATTGTGGACGGCGGCTGCAGGACGGCTGCCCTGAGGAAATTCAGGGAAATGAATTATAAGATCACCTCTTCCGTTGAGAATTCACGGATTCCCTATAAGAAAAAGATTGTGGATCAGGAGGGAGAGATCGCATATGAGGACGCGGTATTTGACATAAAGAACAAAACATATGAAAAGCTCCCTGAGGAATTAAAGGAAAAGTTTGATGAATATCAGATTGAAACGGTCATACATGAATGCTGTGACAGCGCCAGGATCTCGAGATATATCAAACGTTACAATAATCATGTCGCCATGAATACCGATCAGAAAGCGTTTACTTATATTGACAGGTATGCGCATCGTATCCGCAGGATCCTGGACAGCAGATTTTTCGTGGAATGCACCGGCTATTCCGAGAAAGATAAGACCAAAGGGGTTGTGGAGAGAATGGTGGTGGAGGCTATGATGTGCATGAATCATTTTGATGACTGGAAGACACAGCCCAGAGCGGCATGCAAATATCTCAATGCCCATGCGTCAGAGAAGGAATTTGATGTGTTTGAGGAGTATATACAC
>CAMWWF010000187.1 GCA_947177885.1 uncultured Lachnospiraceae bacterium | reverse complement strand
ATATAGCGATTCTCACCCGTCTGGCGCTGTGGGTTTTTGTGATCCACAATAGGGTACTCCGTGATCTGCACATCCACGATCTCGGAAAGCTGATCGATCAGAAGATCCCTTCTGTCCCTCAATTCATTTGCAGCCACTCCGGTAAGCTCGATGGTATTGATCTGCTTATTCAAGGTAGCGATCTGCCCGGCGATGGAATTGATCTCATCCACCTTGATCTTGATCTCCGCGTTGATATCCTTCTGTACGTTCTCCAGATTGCCGGCAAGACCGTTGAAGTATTCCACCAGTGCTCCCGCATAACCCACGAACTGCGTCTTTGTGGTGGCATCATTGGGATTATCCTTCAGAGCCTGCAGCCCATTGGTCATCAACTGGTCAAACACCGTCTTGAATCCGGCATTCTTTCCATTGTCGTCAAAGTAGGTCTCGATCTGCTTCATGTAGTATTCTTTCATACCATACTCGCCCACTTTGGCATTGTTGTTCCAATATTTGGTATCATAGAATCCGTCTCTGATACGTTCAATGGACAGAGTCTCCACACCGGCGCCGGCACATCCGTAAGTCTGGAACACCCGGAGCGCGCTTGCCGCCGCCTGATTTACTTCCTGTCTGCTGTAACCCTTTGTCTGTACATTTGCAATATTATTACTGGTGGTATTTAATGCGGCATTGCTCGCCAGCAAACCTGTATATGCAATATTTAATCCAAAAAATTGTGAAGGCATCTTTTCCTCCTGTTCCGGCCCAAACGTTTCCGTTCCAGGACCGTTCCTCACTTCTGCCGGATCGCCGCAAACCGCGATCCGCTCTATCTCAAAACTGTTTTATTCTTCACGTTCCCAATGTATTGATAATGTGTTCCAGCATCTCACTGATCACATTGATGTAACGGCTGGATGCATTGTAGGCGTTCTGGAACTTTATCATGTTGGAAAGTTCTTCGTCTGATGACACTCCCACCACCTGTTGGCGGGAACTTTCAATGGATTCCACAGCGCTCTGCTGATTCTCAAAAATGCCTCTGTATATGAAGCCGTTGCCGCCCACCTGATTTACCAGATCCGTGTAATACTCGATAAAATTAGTCCTCTTTGTCACATTGGGATTCAGTGTATATCCTTTTTCCTGAAAGGCATCCTTGAGCTTCTCTCCGATATTCTGATCCTCAGAGCCCTCAGGCTTACGGAATCCCAATCGGGCAGGCTCCTGCATCAGCAGCGGATTGACCTCCAGATTTTTCGCGGTATACAGAGTATCCGGCTCCATGCCGTCCTCCTTATTAAGGACAAAATATTCTTTGCCGTCAGCTCCCTTGACCCTGGTATAACCCTCTGTGGTGATCTTGGTGAACATCTGGAAGGGTTTGCCTTCGCTGTCCCGCAGATAACCGTCCGGCTCCACCTCGCAGTATTGTACATTTTCCAATGTAATCTGTCTTCCGCTTCCATCATCGGCTTCGATGATAAGGTCACCGGTCTTGACGCCCGCTTCCTCCGCAAGGATATCATTGATCTTGGTGATCACATTATGAACCATCTGATCAAATTCGCCCTGAATGTTCATCAGAACGGAATTGGAAACACATGTATCATAGTATTTGCGCCCATACTCCTTGGGATTCCGCATATACTCCTCTTTTGTGATCCCCAGCACATCCAGCTTTTTCTGTGTGCAGACACTGGTGTCCAGGTCAGAATAATCCGCCCTGTGATCCCCTCTCGCATAGAGCATCGCCCGAAGTCCGCCTATGTCCGTATCCAGATCCGAAGAAATCTGGCGGCTCAGATCAAACACCTCTGCCCCGTCAATATCATAAGCCTTCGTACCGTCTTCCCTGGTATAATACTTTGCATTCGTAGGCCAGAAAGGTGTGTAGAATCCTGTCGTCTCGTCAACGTCCAGACCGATCTCGTAACACTTGCCGCCTTTCACAAAGTCCATACCCTCGATCTTAACCGACACGCTGCCGTACATGTCATATTCATAAGACATATTCACCAGCTGTGAAAGCTCATCCAGTATCCAGTTTCTGGCATCCTGCAGGTCATTGGCACGTTCAATGCCGCCGGCCTCGATGGCTCTGATGCTGTCATTTAAAGCAAGCAGCTGCCGTCCATAAGCGTTGATCTTATCAACCTGCTGCTTGATCTGTGTATTCAGATTATCCTGATAAGAGGCAAGCCCGTCATAGACAGCCCCCGCTCTCTCAATGAACTCCGATGCCCTCTGCACCAGAACTCCCTGAGTGATGGAGCTCGCAGGATCCTTCGCCAGCTCTTCTATCGCCGTCCAAAAATCCTCTATCGTAGTCTGAAATGCCTCTCCATTCATTTCGCCCAGCTGGCTCTCTATTTCCTCCAATACTCCCGTGGACACTTCGTAAAACATACTGCGCCCGGATTCCTTGCGGTATGTCTGGTCCAGAAAGTAATCTCTCACATATTTTACGCGGGAATAAACGACGCCCAGACCTGTTTGCTTATTGTTAACAGCCTGAGGATTTGTCGAAAGATTCAGATAGCTCCTGGTAGACAGCTGTACCTGCTGTCTTGTATAACCGGGAGTATCCACATTAGAAAGATTATGCGCCGTGGTGTTCAGCGCATTTTGACTGGTCTGTAATCCGGATGCCCCTATATATAAGCTCCCCATTAATGGCATATCAATCACCTCAAAAATTATTGCTTTGCATCGAATCCCCTGCTGGGCACTCCCATGGTATTCCCGGCAGTGCATGCGCCCCTATTATAGTTCGCCGTCTCCGGTGCCGCTTTCATGGATTGAAGCAGAGTCATCTCAAACTCCACCATCTCCAATGCATTTGTCAGCAATTCTTTGTTTTGCTCGTTGACACGCTGCAGGCTATGAACAGCTGTCTGCAGCCGGTCATGCACTGCTGCCAGCTTTTCCTGCTCCGCAGGCTGACCGGCAAGCATGTCAATCAGATTAGTAAGTTTCAAATTGTCAACATCCCTGTTCAACACATTGGCGATATCTTTCGTAACTTCAATCCGCTTTTTTTCCAATTGATTGATACGAATTACCACATTCTGTTCATCATCCGTGATTTTTTGCAATTCCTCCAGATCGCCGCTCGCTATGATCGGCGTCTTTTTCTGGGATAAAACCAGAAGCCCCTCATATTCAGTGCTTTCCCGATCCAACACATCGATCAGGTTCTCCATTAAACTAGCCACGGGACTTCCTACCTCATTTCATCGATTTTTGTCAAAAGTTTCTCAGCAAACGCTGAAGCACTCACCTGATAAGTTCCATTGTCGATCCTGGACTTGATGGATGCCACAAGATCCTCCCTTACATCAGGAACTGCCGCCACAGCAGATTTCGCGGTCTGAAAATCCTTACCCGTTGTGCTGATCTGTAACCAGTCGGAATTACCGGATGCCGCACCGGCCTGCTGATTTCTGGCTGACTGCTTTGGCTTATATATCTGCTGTACCTGAGTATACGCTTCTATACGCATATGAGTTCCTCCTTTCTGCAAGTCTCATATTCATTGACCTTTCATGTATTATTTATCGACAGGATGAAAAAATACTTTAGAGGGATAAGGGAAATATTTTCTGACAGGTCCGCAAGGGGTAACGCGGCAACCAGCCTCACAGCCGGAAAAACGGCTCCCCGTTCAGCTTCCACATTACCTTCCGGATCATCGCATGACGGTTGGGATCATCCAGCGGATCTCCCTCGATCTCCTTTTCGGTCCGCGCATGAAAAATAATTACGGGATCCCCGTCCTTATCTGTAGAAAAAGAATTATGACCCGGTCCGTAGATTCCCTTCTCCTCCTCCGTTTTCAGTACGGGAAGGCGCTTCTTCTCCCAGCAGCGGGGATCCAGGGGATCTGCATTTTCATCCAGCGTAAGCATACCCATACAGTAATTCACACCGGTATCGCTGGCGGAATAGGTGAGATAGATCTTCCCGTTGTGTTTCAGCACCGCAGGACCCTCATTCACCCAGAAGCCCCGCCTCTCCCAGTCATAGTCGGGTGTGGTCAGAAGCGTCTGTATCGTGGCCAGCTTTGTGGGAGACTCCATGCTGGCAATGTACAGGTTGGAGATCATTTTCCCCACGCCGGTCTTCTCCGCCCACACGCAATAAGTCTGTCCCTTGTGTTCGAAAACAGTGACATCCAGGGAAAACGACCGAAATGAAAATTCATCCTCCTCCGCGCCTTGCAGCATTCCCCTTTCCTTCCAGCCGTCTTTCACAGGATCCTGTCCCAGACATTCCAGCACGTAAGGACGGATATGCCATTTGTCCTCCGCATCTCCCGCCGCGAAATATATATACCATTTCCCCTGCAGATAATGCAGTTCCGGCGCCCAGATATGGGCTCCCATGGGTCCTGTCTCATGTTTTTCCCAGATCATCACTTCCTCCGCGCGGTCCAGATCCTCCAGCACTGCCGCCCTGCGCAGGGCAATACCGTCGTAGCCGGGCAGTGTGGCTGTAAAGTAGTAATTCCCGTCCCGGTGCCTGTACACATACGGATCCGCTCTCCGGGCGATCCATATTCTATTATTCTTCTGTTCCCTCATCTGCATTCATCCTCTTTTCTTCCCGCTAATCCCGCGGCGTATTCATAATCTTCAGCATTGTCCCGATCCTTTTTCGCAGGGTATGCTTCACCCGTACCTTCTGGCAGCCGCTCCGGTACCTTCCGGCGTCCGCTCCTCACGCACCGCTAAGTATTATACCAAATATGAGAAAGGAAGACAATTGTACTTATTTTCAACTGTTCAGAATCAGGCAAATTCATATCAGTCCGGCTGAAATGCGTGATGAATTCCCGCACTTCATCACATATTTTCAGATGAATTTATTTGGCGGTCAGCCTGCTGACATATTTCATTCCGCATAAAAAGGGACGGAAGCTGCCGTCAGGCTTTTTCCGTCCCTTCTCTCTCAGGATATACCGGCCGGACCTTGCCGCCGGTATATCCCGGAAAATATAGTTGTGGTCATCCCATAATGGAAATATACTTCTTTTCTTCCACGGGCTTCTCAACATGCTTGGGCACATTCATGATCAGCACACCGTTCTCAAATCTGGCGGATATATCCTCCTGCCGGACATCCTTCCCCACATAGAAGCTTCTGCTGCAGGTGCCGTAGAATCTTTCTCTCCGGATATACTCTTTGTTGTCAGTGTCCTCCGTACTGCTCTCGTTCTTTGCGGTGATGACAAGATAGCCGTCCTTGAGCTCGGCCTGAACATCTTCCTTTTTATAACCGGGCAGGTCGATATTGATCTCGTAGTCATTCTCCGCTTCCTTGATATCCGTCTTCATGATGCTGTTGGACGGTGCGGCGTATCTCATATGATGTCTTCCCGATCCGTTGGGATCTCCAAAAAAGTCATCGAGTAAGCTTTCTCCGAAAATACTGGGCATTAACATAATTCATTCCTCCTGTTCTTATTCTATTGCGGCCCGCATCAGCCGAGGCGGTATGCCGTATTGGTTAATTGGTTTGGGAAGTTTCCTTCCTGATGATTCTGTTATAACACCTTTGTTAGCACTCGTCAATATTGAGTGCTAACAATTTATGGAATGTTTATTTTTTCTTTATATTTATAATACCCAGTTTAGAAATGATTATTCGCACATATCTTTTTCCGTTCTCAAAACGCAATAGGAATCCCTGTCAATGATCAGCTCCGCCGTTTCCTCCGCCCCGAGCGTGATCCCATTGCTCCGCAAATCATACATCCGGATTCCCGGCACCTTTAGATTGCCGTTGGTTCCCGCATCGGGGACTGCCGACAGCTCCTCCCGGCCGACAATGTGTCCTTCCTTATATAATGCCTGCGTCAGTTTAGAGCGTGCCGCGTTTAAACCGTCTTTTCTTTTGGATCCCCGGAAAAGTATTTCGCATACTTGCCGTCATCCGCATCAAAAAAGCAGACACCGACAATCCCACGGCCTGTGTGTGCTCCGATGGCACAGCCGACCACGGAGACCAAAACGGATCGGGGATGAAATGCCGTTCTGACAGCAGCTTCCGCCAGAGCCAAAGCTTCCGGGTCCTCCCCGTGACAGATGGCTATGGTCTGGTCTTCCAGATGAAACCCCTTTTCCTCCGCGTATTCTATCAGAGCATGTATGGATTTCCTGCGTCCCCG
>CAMWWF010000186.1 GCA_947177885.1 uncultured Lachnospiraceae bacterium | reverse complement strand
AAAATGGGGAAAAACGGAAAAGGAAGATAGCAGCCGGGCAGTGAACAGTTCTGAAGATAAAGCGGAGGCTGCGGACAAAGAAGTTAAGCGAAATGAATGGAAGCGAAATGAATGGAACCGAAATGAATGGAACCGTGATAATGATTGCGGGGCGCAGGAGAAATTTGAGACATTGGAATTTAAGGAGGTGTCCTTCCGGTACCCCAGAACGGGCAGATACGTGTTGCATGATCTGAATTTCAAGGTGACCGGGGGAGGATACTATGCCTTTGTGGGCGCCAACGGGTCGGGCAAGACCACTATTGTGAAATTGCTTTCGGGTTTGTATGACAATTACGAAGGAGAGATCCGCTTAAACGGGATCGAATTGAGAGAGATCCCGTTTTGTGAGAGACGACGGATTTTCGCTGTGCTGTTTCAGGATGCCGCAAGGTATGAGGATACCATAGTTCAAAATATCTTTCCCCAGGAAAAGCAGGAGGCATTTGCAGAGAGGCCGTACAGTGGAAAACAGACTGAGAGATCAGCCGGCAGGAATCGGGGCAGAGGTTCCGATAAAGGAGCACCGGGGGAGCGGTATGGCAGGAAAAGCTGTTTTGACAAAGGTAATCCAAAAGAAGATTTGGACAGAAAAATCCGTTCAGGGGGAATATCGGATGAGGATCCCCATGAGAAAATATTGAAATCACTGCCCCACAGAGGCGGGCAAGAGGGTGTAAAGAAGGAAAACAGCAGTGCAAGGCAATTGGCGGAAGAACTTGTGCGGGAATGGGAGATAGACGGAAGCGGCAGATTCCCGCAGGGCGCAGATACTTTTCTGGGCAACATGGAGGAAAAGGGTGTGATACTCTCAAAAGGAGAATGGCAGCAGCTTCTGATCGCCAGAGAGCTTGCGCAGCCCGCGCAGATCCGTGTACTGGACGAGCCCATGGCATCGCTGGATATTTTCCGTCAGGGAAAGGTCTGTGAACGGTTTACGCAGGAGGCCGGGAGTCACACCACGCTGCTTTTCAGCCACCACATGGCGGCTGTCAGAAAAGCAAAGCGTATTTTTGTACTGAGAGAGGGCACTGTGGTTGAGGAGGGCAGCCACCGGCAGCTGATGGAGGAAAGCGGCCTGTACGCGAGAATGTATGAGATACAGTGTTTAGAGAAAAAGCCTGAAGATCCGTAGCATATAAAATAGCCTCTCGGGAATAAAGTGATTTTTATGTACAATCTGTATCATTGCAGATGTAAAGGAAATACTTTTCGGAACGGGGGGTTCCATGATTCAAGCAGGTCATTCCATCGGAAACCATATGGTTTTCGATGGAATTTAAATTTTATGAGGTGCGTAATTCTGTTGATGTTTCCGCTCCGCTGCTCTGCAGTCTGGTACATTATTTCATTTATTCCTGCGGGTAATGAGTAAGACAGTATCATTACCCCACCCGGACCACCGTGTCCGCGGTGGCGATACTGCTCGGACGGTGGGCGATCATCAGTATGGTGCGTCCACCCTTCAGGGATTTTATGGCATCCTGCACCAGGGCTTCGGACTCATTGTCAAGGGCGGAGGTGGCTTCATCCAGAATGATCACGGGGGAATTCCGGAGGATTGCGCGGGCTATCGCTATGCGCTGTTTTTCCCCTCCTGACAGGGTATTGCCGCGCTCTCCCAGCACCGTGTCATACCCCGCCGGCAGTTTTGTGATAAAGTCGTGGGCATTGGCAGCCCTGGCCGCGGCTATGATCTCATCGCGTCCTGCTCCGTACCTGCCATATGCTATGTTCTCGGCAATGGTGGTTTCATACAGATAGGGTTCCTGGGGAACGTAGGAGATCTGTTCCCGGATCTCTTTCAGGGTAAGTTCGGAATATTTCTTTCCCTTCATCCGTATGCATCCCTTTTCAAGAGGATAAAAGCCCAGCAAAAGCTTTGCGACCGTGCTTTTCCCGCAGCCGGACTCGCCGACTACCGCCACAAAGCTGCCGCGTTTGACCTCCATGGAAAAGTTCTCCAGGACTTTTCTGTCCGCACTGTACGAGAAGCTTACATTTTGCATGGACAGCATGATATCCTCACAGTGCCCCTCTGCCTTCAGGCTGCCGTCATGGTCCGTCTCAGGAAGAGCATCTGTTTCGCTTCCGGAAGGGTATCCGTTGCCGCATTTTACAGGCGCTTCTCCGGAGGAGCATCCGTATCCGGTCCTGTTGCCGATTTCTCCGTCCATTGCAGACGCCCACTGCTCCGGTTCTTCCTCCAGGTCCAGAAACGCAAAGATCTTCTCGGCGTTGCCCACACAATACATCACCTGGGGCAGATAAAGCCCTATTTCCAGAAAGACATTGCGGAAGGAGCCGTACAGTGTGTAAAGGGCTGTCAGTTCCCCGAGACCGATCCTTCCCAGTGAGACGAACCAGATGCCAAGCCCCAGAAACGCCAGAGCCCCTGTCAGGTCAAACAGACAGTTCAGGCTCTCCAATCCCGATGAGATCCGGTTTGCCTTTTTCTGGGCATGAAAGTATTCTTCTCCGGAGTCTTCGTATTCCCCTGACAGCTTTGGCTCCAACGGAAAGATCTTGACCAGTTCCATGCCTGACAGAATGCTGGTCAGCTTCTCCAGCATGTTTCTGTTCTTCTCAGAGAGCTGTATGCCCGATGCCTTCATGGGTTCCATAAAGAGACTGTTTGCTCCGAAAGCCAGAAGGCTGACACCGATCAGGCAGAGAGTAAGCTCCCAGCTGAAGTATAGCATGGGGATCAGATATACTATCGTGGAGAGGACCGCTGCAAGCAGTCTGCGGAGTCTTGAGGTGTAGATATCCGAAGCCCTCTGGGTGTCGAAGATCAGCTTTGACATAAAGTCGCTGCTGTGATTCTTTTCGTAATAGGACATGGGCAGGCGCAGGGCTTTGGAAAATACAAGCTTTTCTACTTTGCCGGCTGCAGTCCGGCCCTCGATGTTACAATGGATGATCCCATAGCGCCATAGGAGGAGGCAGAGTACAAATACAACGAAATTCCCAAACACAAGCAGCAAAATGTGCTCCGTATCGCCGGTCTGCGCCGCGGTGACAATATGCTTGACCAGATAGGAATTTGCAATCCTGCGTCCTGCGTCTCCCAGAGTGGAACACACCACAACGAACAGAAAGAAGGGAAGTCTGTCGTCCATCAGTTTCATATAGCGAATAAAAGTTTTAAACATATCTACACAACTCCTCACCCTTTTGCGTATAATTCCGCATAAATTCCCTGTTGTTCCATCAGCTCCCCATGGGTTCCCGCCTCGGCGATCCTCCCCCCGCTGACCACATAGATCTTCCTGGCGTTCTTTACCGTGGAAAGCCTGTGGGCGATAACGATCACGGTCCTCCCCGCGGCTATCCTGTCAATGGCTTCCTGTATCTTATGTTCCGATTCGATGTCCACGGAAGCGGTGGGTTCGTCCAGGAGGAGGATCGGTGCATCCTTCAGAAAAGCCCTTGCGATGGAAATCCTCTGTCTCTGGCCGCCTGAGAGAAGTACGCCGCGCTCCCCCACAAGTGTGTCATATCCGTCGGGAAGCTGCAGGATAAAGTCATGGATATTTGCGTTTTTACATGCCTCCACGATTTCCTCTTCCGTTGCGTTTTCCTTGCCGCAGGCTACGTTCTGACGGATGGTTTCGGGGAATAGAAATACATTCTGCGAAACCTCTGAAAAGCAGCTTCTTGCCGCGGCCAGGTTCCATTCCTCAAAGGGGTGCCCGAAGAGCAGATATTGACCGCCGCTTTTCTCATAAAGGCCGCAGAGCAGCTTGAAGATGGTGGTCTTTCCCTCTCCGGAACCTCCCACAAAGGCGGTTTGTGCTCCAATCTCAACGGAAAAGCTCATTCCTCTCAGCACCGGCTGCTCCCGGCTGTCGTCGTAGGAAAAGTAAACGTCCTGCCACCGGATGGCGGGAATCGTCTTGTGGCTGTCATGTGCTCTATGTATGTTATTTTCCCGCAGTGCACCGGACTCAGACTGCAAAGTATTCCGCTCCGGTGTCTCGTTTTTGGCGGCTCTCTCTTTTGGGATCCGCATATCATCTTTGTACAGGATATCCTGTCCGTCCCGCATGCCGGTTTCCAGGGTGATCCTGCCGTCCTGCCGCTCTTCCTGCCGGTTGTAGATCTCCTGTATTCTTTTCAGTGAGACGCCCACCTCACGGATATCGTTTGCACAGAAGACAATGTCGCCGATGGGGTACAGGATCCTGCTCAGTATCACCGTAAAGGCCAGCATGTCACCCACGGTGATCCTGCCCTGCCTGATCTCATGCAGCGCAAAGAGATAACAGAATATGACGGGAACCGTGGTGATTGCGTTCTTCAGCACCCAGCCCATTGTGGATATCCGTGTGCTCTTGCTTACCTGCATTACCATATTATCGATCACGGTATTGAGCTTCTGCCTGTGCAGTTCATATAGATTGTAGCTTCTGCCGACCATGATACCCTGTATGGCGTCATAGGCTGTCTCGGCCCGCTCATCCATGTGGGTGCGCAGCTTTTTCGTGATCTCCGCCAGCTTTTTCGACAGTCGGTCCGATACCACCAGCATGACCGGATAGCTTGCGAACAGCACGACGATCAGCATGGCATCCATCCGGACCAGATACACGGTGGAGGTCAATACTATGATAAGGTTCATCAGAAGTTCGGGAAGGATCTCGGAAAAAAATCTTCCCATTTCATCCAGATCCGATATCAGCCTTGTGAGCAGACTTCCGGTGCCCTTCTCGTCAAAATAGGAGAAGGGAAGCTTCATCAGGTGCCTTCCCAGGGATATCCGGACCTCTTTCTGGACCGTGGCGCTGTAATGCTTCCCGAAAATGCTTTTCAGGAAAGCGGCCACGGTTCCCAGAGCGACCATCCACAGCAGGGGCACGATAAATTCCGAGAAATTTACCGGCTGTCCGATAAGCATCAGATCCGTAGCTTCCGCGATGAGGTCATTTCCCAGAATCACAACTTCGTTCAGGACAAATGAGAATATCAGAAACAGCAACAGCATATAGCCGTTGCGAATGCCTGCTTTTACCATGTCAATACCTCCTGGTGTTTATCATTACAATTTTTACTTGAAATCTCCCCTGTCTTTTCCGACAGGTTCTGCCAGCTGCACGCTCCAGCACTTCATCCGGAGAAACCGAATCTGTGGACTGCCTGATTTGCACCGTTGTGTCGTTAAAATTTCCGGAGCGTGTTAAAATGGCTTTCCGGTACTATACCAGCCACACTCTGGCGTCGGGATATTCATCGTCCTTTTCTATTCTTCCAAGGACATGGCATTTATGGTATCTTTCGATGATCCTTGCCGCCTTTCTGCAACGCGCTTCGGGTACTGCCAGCACCATGCCGATGCCAAGAGAGAAGTCGTCCAGAAAGCATTCCCTGTCCATCATGTTGAGATCATAGATAAACTGATACAGGGAGGGAACCGGGATCTGTGAGACAGAGATGCCCGCGCCGAGGCCTTTGGGTATCGTCTCATAGCATTTCCGGTTGAATAAGGACTTGGAGATGGTGAAAACGCCGTGTATGAGATCCTGTCCCATCAGTTCATTTACCACATTTACATAACAGGCATTGGGCTTCATCAGTTCGTCCATGAAAGTGTGCCGGCCGTCAATCTTTGCATAGGCTGTATCCGGTCTTCTGTCAAGGATCACTTTGATAAAGGGGTAGCTGATGGAGGATATGCCGTCGGAGTGTAGTCCGATCAGGACATCCCCTTCTTTTATTCTGTTGCCCCTGAGTACTTTTTCTCTGTCTGCGACACCTATGGCTACCGCGTTCAGCTTGTATTCCACCGCATGATAATTGACGGGCTGTGCGGCCACTTCCAGGCCTGCAAATGCGATCCCATTGCTTTCACAGGTTTCCTTGAGAGCCTCTCCCATGGTGAGGAGCTGGCCGCTGTCATTGTTCCCGCAGACCACGTGAGCCAGTAAGATCGCAGGCTTTGCCCCATAGCGTATCAGGTTGTTGGCGGTGCTTGCCACCAGATCGGCGCAGATCTCCCTGTCATATCCGTTTTCCATTGCGAAACGTTCTTTGGAACCGGGAACATGGCTCGCAAATGCCCACACGGGATCCGCCATTCCCGAGAGGTCCGGTTTAAAAAATATGGGATCGGCATATC
>CAMWWF010000185.1 GCA_947177885.1 uncultured Lachnospiraceae bacterium | reverse complement strand
CTCAATGTCTTTATTATGCCTATTTCCGACTCCGGGCAGGTGCCCTCGTTTTCATATTGTCCTTTCAGTTCTTCGTATCTCTGCCTTTCCGCCTGACTGAGCTCCCGGCTGTATCCCCCTCCTGTCTCCAAATTTGCCGCACAGTAAGCCAGATAGATCCTGTCAACCTCCGCATCCGCCATCGCCGCCATACGGCTCTCCCAATCCCCCTGGGAAAGGATCCTCTCCCGGTTCTCTTCATAGATGCTGTAGGTCATTTTATGATTAAAATCTATGATCTCCAAAAGCTCTTCGTCACTCAGTGAGCCTTCCGGAAGATAAATGGTTCTTGTGGACGGATCGATCGCCACTCCCTGCCCGCTATAGGAAACTGCGTCTGATATCACAGCCAATGTTCCTTCCGGAAACCGGCCATTCCTTTCATATACCTCTGTCAGAGCCTGATAGCGTTCACTTTCCTCCGCTGTAAAAGGACGGTTCAGGCCGTCTGCCTCCCCGGCAGATGCCAATTGATAGTATTCTTCCTTCTCCTGCTTTTCCATATCTTCCATGCGCTGTCTGTCTTTGCATCTGGGATTGCATCAATTCTGTAAATGCATCCGGATCCTGCATTTTCGCTTTTTGGATCAAAGTTTCATCATTCATCTTCTTTACAACCATGCCCTCCTTTGTGCGTGCAGTCATTACGAAACAGGGGCCCTTCATCCTGTCTTACATACAATAGATGCCGCAAAGTCTGAAAATGTCCCAACTGAAAAAATTCCCCTGTTTCGGCTGAAAAGCACAAAACAAGGGAAAATCGAAAAGCTTTCATTTACGGTTCTTCTCGGTTAAAACGGCAGTTCATCGTCATCCTGCGGGGATCCGTTCTTTTCCTTAACACCTCCCATATAATAATCCTTCAGGCGCTCTATGTATGCCGCGATTTCCTGATCGATACGATTCTTTTCTTTCTCATTGCCTGCTTCTTCATAAAGTGTGGAAGCAGCTGCAAACAATATATTGTTCTTTGACCTGCATTTTGTTCCCTCGGGAATATGCCGTCTTACTAATTCATCAGCCGTTTTCATGTCACGAACCGCCGTATACGAATATATATTTGCTGCAATGGCATCCATATTATCCCCTTCTTCTTCCAGCCATTGTCTGCTGAACTGCAGGGCTTCATCGGTTCTTTCCAAGGCCACCAGAGCGGACATTTTCATAAATTTAACCTTCGATACCATGCCCTCTCCCCCTCGAAACATATGCAACAGTTCCTCACATACGTTCAGAAGCTTCTCATATTCTTCATACGTATCCATATCATTCAGAAAGTCCCCCAGCCATCCCTGCACATCATATTCGTAATCTGTGTCCTCATCCAGCTGAAACGGGTCTATGATCCGTTCCGGCTGTGCGCTTCTTTCAGCGGAAACGATCTCTTTCAAAAGGGTAAACGCTCTGTCCCAGCATTCGCGGTCCTGACGCTTTCCTGTCATGGTCAGATAGCATTCTTCCGCCCATTTTAAAAATTCTTTCCATTTGTTCTCCATTAGCTTCATCCTCCATTTTCTATAATTTTCAGCGTTCTTTCGTTATACTCTTAATGTTTTTCGGCATTTTTTCGTGTTACTTTAGAGCGAGTTTGAAAAATGCTTTCCACGGTGTGTATGTCACTCTTTGCGGCAAACCATGCATCTGACGGTCATCTCTCCGCCGGAAGCAGCCACACCTCATCCATGGGCGGCAGTTCTTCTCCCCTGGTCAGGTAAAACCTGTCATACCGCATACCGGAGGCAAAGGCATATATATGCAGCACATGCTCCCCGGCTGTAAGCTCTGTCTTTGTCACCGGTACCCACCGATAGATCTGCTCCGCCTCATAACGCCACAGGCTGCCCTTTCCGTATATCCGCTCCATGGGTACTCTCTCCCCGTCAAATCCGACGGCAAAGAATCCTTCCTCCCGCACATTGAACTTGGACAGCATCCAGAGTGTATATCTGCCGCCTTCGCACGCGAAACGGTAATTCAGACCGGGGACATCCTGCTCCCGCCAGTGTGGTCCGGGTGTTCTGATATAAAGCGCCAGACCGCTGCGGCCGAAGGATTCGCTGCTGCAGTGACGCCACAGACCGGAAGCCCCCGTTTCCGCGCAATGACCCCGGAACAATGCCTGTTGAGAACCTGTACCGGCTGCTTCATTGCCTGTTTCCGCACAGCCGTTTTGGTTCAATGACCGTCCGGAAGCTGATCCTTCCTCTCCATCGCCTGTTTCCGCACTGTCAGCCCGATCCAGTGAGCCTTCCGGCGATGCATTTTCCGCTCCGTTATCCATCCACGCAAAATCGCTCTGAGCCAGTGCCGCTGCCGCATCGATCCTGACCGCTCCGCCGATTTCCTCAAACATTCTGCTTCCCCGCTTCCGGTACCAGTCCGGTTCCACCCTCTCTCCGTACTGCTTTGCCTGAACCGCCTGACACGTGATGGCAATCGTATCCTCAATGTTTTCCTGAATCGTGTAAAAGACAGGTCTGGGAAGCAGGTCACATTTCCCGTAAAATTCGTCGCACCAGGAAAGCAGCTCCCTCTCCCCCGGCAACGGCTGCGTCCCTCTGATGCCTGCCAGCTGATTTTCTTTCCGCGGTTTTGTATAAATTACCATGCGTGAAAAGGCAAAGTACCGGTCCACGGCCCACAGATAAAGCCTGTGCATCCCCGGCTCCGTTACGGAAAGCCGCAGGGACAGCCGGTCCACATTGTTCAGCACGTTTTCTTTCCAGTTTCCCCGCCACTCGTCATTGGAAGCGGATTCCACGATCTGTACCGGTCCCTCGTCCAACGACACGCCAACGCGAATCCTGCCCACAGAATTCAATGAAGGAAACCGATGGATCTCCAACAGAAATTCCCCCCTGCTTTCGGTTGCAAAACAGTAACATAACGGCACTGCAGATCCTGTCCCGCCCTCCGCCGGTTCTCTCTGTACCCGCGCTTCCACCAGACTGCCCTGCATACGCCCAAGCCTGGGAATCACCTTGAAGTCTCCGGAATTTCCAAGACCGGATCGGGCACAGACTGCTTCCAGGGCCACCAGGCCGTCTTCCTCCAGTGCGCAGGCGGACTCTGCACCGCCTTCCCCGGCACAGCCTGCTTTTTCACACCCCTTCACAGCCCGATTTCCTTCTGCGGAATCCGCTGTCAGACATTCCTCATTTGCAGAGCCCGATGACACATCATACACTTCCCCGCAGCTCCCGTACTCACATTCCGCTTTTACATGGCTCGCTGACACATCATCTGTTTCCGCATACTCCGCACCTGTTGTGCGGACAGGAATACGCCGTGAGCTTCCGTCACGGATATTTTCTATCACAATTTCCCCTTCCCGTTTCATCGAAGGATCTGTCACACTCACAAGGATCCTTTTCTCCCGGCGAATCACAGCCCGATTCTCAGAAAGCGTCACCCACTCCGGCCCATGCAGGAATACTTCAAATTCCCCGGAACCGGTATTGCCAATCTCAATCCACTTCTCCCCGGGCGATACAAAGCAAAGTTCCTTTTCTTCATTCCAGAGGTATATCTCCATGGAAGACCCTCCGCCCGGCTTCCTGTTCATCTCTGTTGAAAGAATTTCACCGTCCCACCTTTCCAGGGGCGGCGTACAGACCGGCATCATGGCCGCCCTTGGCGGCGGAAAGCCCTCGGGATTCAAAATGCCATTCCATTTTCCCCCGTGCATCTCATGATTATAATAGTGCAGAAGCCGTCTTCGTGAATCCTCCGCCTCTCTGGATTTCTCTGTATAAAATGCAGCCCCCTGAAAGTTACCCCTGTCAAACATCAGGGTACTCCTGTCCCCGTAATAATAGGACAGATTGGTAAAATATGCCGCATGGATCCGCATCAGTACCAGTTGGAAAAAGGCATCCCTCTCTTCCTCCGGCAGCTTCCCGTACAGTTCATTCCCTTTGTCAAACAGTTCCTCATACCGGTGGATCCGCATAGCTGCCTCGTCCCCGTAGGCAGTCTGGGAGAAAGCGTCATAATCCATATTTTCCAACTTCCGCACATTGGTCAGCTGAGAGAAATCATTGAGCAGCCCTGACACCTGCTTCCCGATCTTTCCGGTAAAAGTACGGTCGATCCAGTCCTCTGCAAAGGCTTCCACATCCTCCGTCACCGCTCCCGGTTTCCCAATCTCCCATGCCAGTCTCAGAAAGAAGGTAATCTCCTGCTCCAACGGCTTCATTGCGCCGCTGTTCAGCACCCAGAGCTTGCGGATGCCCTGGTCCCAGGCCTTCTGAAGCTCGTTTCTCGTATGGGCCAGGGGAATGGAGCACAGGAACACATAGGACATACTGGGCGGCGACCAGTAAGAATTGTGGTAATAGATACCGTTGCCGCCTTTTCTCCTTTTCTCCGCCCCGGAAGGGTATCGGCGGATATAACCGTAATTATCGTTGGCCCATACCAACGTCATATCCTCCGGTATTTTCAGTCCGTTGTCATACAGTTCCAGCACTTCCTTATAGGGGATAAAGGTCATCATGGTCTCGTGCCCCAGCGTGTCCCGGAGGATTTCCCGCTGATCCGTGATGATCTTTCCCAGAAGCTCTATCTTGGCACGACGGATCTCTTCCTCCGTACCCCCCTCCAGATTCTTCGTCTCAAAACCGGAGT
This sequence comes from uncultured Lachnospiraceae bacterium, assembly GCA_947177885.1. Next base: position 1,556 of record CAMWWF010000185.1, on the reverse strand, counting down.
CATGGATCCCTCTCATCCCCAGCGTATAGCAGACCTCATACTCCCGGTTCTGCTCCACGCTCTCCCGCCAGTATTCCTTTAAAATATCCCGGTTCCTTCCCTCAATGGAATAATCGTAGACCGCATCGGTGTAACCTTTTCTCCGGATCCAGGGCTTCCACTCCCTGTTGTTGGAACGCATCAGCATATCGCAGTGGGAGGTTCCCACCACAATTCCCATCCGATCCGCCAGCGCACCGTTCTCCGGCGTCAGATTGAAGGAATTCACATGCATGGCAGGCCAGATATAATTGGCCTTTAAACGCAGCAGGAGCTCGAAGATCTTCTCGTAGCTCTTTACGCCGATGGTAGGCTCACCCATGTAATTCCGTACCCACGCCTCCAGCTCTTCCTCGTCATTGATGAAAATACCGCGGTACTCCACCGACGGCCAGTCCGTCAGACAATATCCCTCCTCCAGGGTCAGCTCCCGCCTCTCCCGCACAGGCACATCCGCAAAAAAGTACCAGGGTGAAACTCCCATCCATTCACAGAAGGTATAGATCCCATAGACGGTTCCTCTTCTTCCCACTCCCGCAATGTACAGCTTTCCGTCCTGAACCCTCAGCTGAAACGCTTCCCTTCGCAGCAGACCGTTTTCATCCGTCAGCTGCTTTCTGTCAATGACCTGCTCTGTGCGGCCCTGCGCCTTACAATTCTGCGCGATATCATTCTGATGTTTTGCATTATTTTCTGCCGCCCTTCCCCGTTCCACACTATCCTGCTCCACAAGATCTTTCACGCCATTGCTCTGCGCCGCAAAGTTCTTCTCTGCCCGATTCTCTCCTGTGCTCTCCTTCCCTGCACTGTCCTTCCCTGTCCAATTCTCTTCTGTGCCGTTCTGCGCCGCACAGTCCTTCCCTGCAAATTCCTTCTCTGTCTTGTCCTTCTCTGCACTGTTGTTCCCTGTGCTGTCCTTCTCTGCGTTTCCCTGTTCCGGGTCATATGCCCGCGCATCCCGCTGTTCCTCCAGGGTCTCTATCACAATAACGGAAGACACTTCTGCTGTCCCCTGTCCGTCAAAGCCTGTCCGGCCTGCAAATTCGTCCGCTCTGCCGATAGTGACGCCTCCTCCCGCTTCTTCCCGCAGACAGACCTCCACCCCGGGCAGCACTTTTCCCAGATCCTGCGCCAGATTCCGTATGGCGATCCTCACCGCCTCCGACTCGCTGCTGCCATATTGCAACTCCACTCTTTGTCCCGCTCTGATATGAAATCCCATACATCCTCCTTTTTCTGACCCTCCATTTTAACACTCATAGACTCCCGGAATCTCCAGACCACTTATCAGGCGGCTTTCCGGAAATCGTTCCGGGCGGTCCCCCGCTTTTCCGGAAACCTTTTAACCGCAATGCCTGATTCTGCTTCCGAAGATTCCGGGAGGTTATCACTCTGAAGGACATCAAACCTTTGAAACTGTTAAATCATTTCTCTCTTTTCGAAAAGATGCTACTAATTCTTAGCAAAATCCTCCTTATTATTCCCTGTAAAGGCCTGGATAATGTCCTATATTTACC
>CAMWWF010000184.1 GCA_947177885.1 uncultured Lachnospiraceae bacterium | reverse complement strand
TTGTATCGGCTTGATCGCCCGATTTGTATTTTATAACTGTATACGTACGATAGCACTAGTATTTTGGAAGTACCGGATACGAATGAAAGCCCGGCGACAGTGGGAATACCGGAGATGAAGGAAAGCCCGGCGACAGTGGAAACACCGGAAACGAAGGCAAACCCGGCGACAACGACGGTGATCAGGGAAACGGATCCTGGGAGATTTGTGATAAGCAGAATTTCTGGCAGAAATATACAATCATAGATTATGCACAGGCTAACCCTGCGACAGGAACGGAATGCACAGTGATTTATTATATACCGGAAATACTGGAAGCAGCGGATGCGGATGGCGCGCGTTATTCCACATTAGTGAAGGCTTCTCCCGCATACAACAGTGCACAGGCCACAGTGGGCGACATGCTGACGAAACCGGAGGATCCTGTAAAGAGTGGATATACCTTTGAGGGCTGGTGTCTGGAAGATGGTACGGAGTGGGATTTTGGCACTATGGCTGTGAAGGCCGATATGTGTCTCTATCCTCTGTGGAGCCAAACGACAAATGACGGGGCAGTGTATTATTTCCCTGTGATCTGCCGTTCGGAGGAACAGCACTGCTATTACTGTAACAGTGTGGAAAAGGGAAGCCTTTTGAAAGAACCGACGCTCTCTGTGAGCGGAAATTCAGCCTTTCTGGGATGGAAGCGGTTCCCGGAAGACACGGAATGGGATTTGGATAGAGACTCTGTTTTAAAGGCGGAATCCCTCAAGGCATCCTGGAGAGACTGATCTATGAAAGCGATCAGAGATAACCGATTGAAAAAACCGCTGGCAGTCTGCTTTACAGCACTGCTGGCGGGACTTGTTACTGTGCTGTCGCCTTTTCTCAAAATGCAGTATTGGTTTGCGGACAGCATGTTTATAAGAGAGCAGCCTGTGGACAACCGTATTAAGATCATCGGTATCGATGAGGCATCTTTACAGGAGATGGGTCCTTTTGCAGATTGGTCCAGACAGCAGGCGGCAGATTTATTACAATTTTTTGATCCGGAGTATGCTCCCGCGGTGATCGCCTTTGATATCAACTATTTCGGAGAACGCGATTCGGCGGGCGATCTGGCGTTGGTGGAACAGGCGGGTCAAATGGATCATGTGGTGATGGCATCCTATCTTGTCTATGACAAGAGGCTGGAGCAGACCGATTCGGAAGGCCTGCAGATGAACACCTCATACATAAGAGAGATTGAAAGACCCTTTGCCGCACTGCAGGAAGTCAGCAGGCAGGGTTTTACCAATGTGATCCAGGATCAGGACAATTATGTCCGCCGGTCCCTGCTCACGGGTTCTTCCGGTGGAGAGACGGAATATAATTTTGCTTATGAGATATATCGCTGTTATATGGAGTCGCAGGGTCTGGAACCGATGGAGCCGCAGCTGAGCAGTAATGGCAGCTACGGCTTTGATTATACTGCGGAGCCGGGAATGTATGAGATATATTCCTATGCCGATCTGGTGGCGGGCAGATGCGACCCAAAGGTATTTAAGGGCAGTATTGTGCTGGTGGGGGCCTACTCGGCGGCGATGATGGACCAGTATATGGTACCGGCGGCCAGAAGTACGGTCATGAACGGAGTGGAAGTACAGGCGAATCATGTGAATGCGCTGCTGGACGGGCGGACTTTCACGGAGCTTTCCATGTGGTATAGTGTGCTGATCAATGTGCTGGTCACGATCGTCTGCATGCTTCTTCTGCTGTATGGAAGATTCAGTATCGGCGTAGCCGGTTGTGTGGCCGTTCTCCTTGCGGCGCCTCTGACATCCCGGCTGATGTATCAGAGGGGGATCTATTGGAGATGCTTTCTGCTGCTGTTGATAACGGTAGTGTTGCTGGCGGCAAAGATCCTTATGGGTTACGCGTCGGAACGGATCAGGAAACATCAGATATTGAGCGTCTTCCGGACATATATGGCGCCCCAAGTGGTGGATGAGCTGAGCCGACAGAACAATTATCGGATCGAACTGGGGGGAAGAAGCCGTGATATTGCAGTACTTTTTGTGGATATCAGGGGGTTTACTTCTCTTTCCGAAGGAATGACTGCCGAGGAGGTAGTGGATATTCTGAATCATTATCTGGGCAATGTGACCAACGCTATTTTCAAAAACGGCGGGACACTGGATAAGTTTATCGGTGACGCGGTAATGGCAATTTATAATGCGCCCATAGACGTGGAGGGATATTGTGACAAGGCGGTGCAGACGGCATTTGACATTATAGAATCCATGAAAGCGGTGAACCGGGAACTGAGGGAAATCCATGGCAGGGAGATTGCCTGCGGGGTCGGTGTTCACTGTGGTAAGGCTGTTGTGGGAAATATCGGATGTCAATACCGGATGGATTACACGGCGATCGGTGATACCGTCAATATTGCGGAGAGACTGGAGAGTCTGGCAAAGGGCGGTGAAATTCTGATCAGCGGTGAGGTGTATGAACAGGTTAAGGAGCACTATCCGGCGGAGCCCATAGGAGAACAGAGTCTGAAAGGACGTCAGGATAAAGTGTCTGTCTATCGGATGATAGACAGGAAGGAAACCGTGCAGGTTGAAAAGAAATGAATTTGTGCTCTGTAAGACAGAGCGTTTTGCATTGGGGGGCATGTCGTTGAAATAAACGGGAGGTATATGCATGGAACAGGGACAGGCGGAAAAGATTCTTGAAATGGGAATACAGCTTACGTCAGAGAGGAATTATGATGAGCTTCTGGCTAAGATCATAGATTGTGCCATGGAGATCACAAACTGTGACGGGGGTACGCTATATCTGTATGAGCAGGAGAAATTGAATTTCTGCATTATGAAAACAAAATCTCTCGGGATCAACCAGAAAGGGCAGGAGGTGAAGAAATTTCCTCCCGTACCTATGGACGAGAAAAACGTGTGCGCATATGCGGCGCTTCACAGGAAACTTTTGAATATTGAAGATGCATATCATTGTCAGGAGTTCGATTTCAGCGGGCCCAGGGAGTATGATAAGCTGACCGGATACCGGACACAGTCCATGTTGGTTTTTCCTCTGGTGAACCATGAAGAGGGACTGGTGGGGGTGGTGCAGCTGATCAATGCCATGGACACCGGAAATCGGGTGATCCCGTTTAAAGAAGAGTATGAGAAGGTACTGCAGTCCCTGGGCTCCCAGGCGGCGGTATCGGTATCCAATATGCAGTTCGTGCAGGAGATCGAGCAGTTGATGATCTCCATCACACAGGTTTTTACCGATGCCATTGATACCCGTATTCCGTATAATTTTTATCATTCCAGAAATGTGTATCTGTATGTTCAGCTTCTGGTGGACTATATAAATGAGCAGCACGAAAAGGGATCGGTGGAGAAATATTTTGAGCCTTCCGCCCGGTCCGAACTGTTGATGGCAGCGTTGATGCATGATATCGGAAAGCTGGTCATTCCCAATGAAGTCATCGATAAGACGACCCGATTGGGCAATAAGCTCCCTCTTGTATTAGAGCATTTTGATCATTTATCCGCGCTGTATCACATCGATTATCTGGAGGGCAGGATTTCCAGGAATGAGTGGATCGAAAGGAAGAATGAGCTGTTGGATGCCAGAGTCAGGGTGGAAGAGCTGAACCGTAAGTCCAAGCTGTCTCAGGAGGATATAGACTATGTAAAGAAGCTGGCGCAGAGGACTTACACCAGTACCAGCGGCACACAGATCAGTTTCCTGAGTCTGTACGAGGCGGAGTGTCTGGAGATTTCTGCGGGAAATCTGACAAGGGCGGAGAGGGACATCATCCGGTCCCATGTAAAGTATACGGAAAAGTATTTGAAAAAAATGAATTTCGGGAAGCGATATCCTCATTTGATCCAATGGGCGGGCGCTCATCATGAGATGCTGGACGGCAGCGGATATCCCAGAGGATTGAAAGGGGAAGAGATTTCCTATGAGTCGCGGATATTGACTATCGTGGACGTGTTTGAGGCACTGACCAGCGCTGACAGGCCTTACAAGAAGGCCATGGAAGAGGGCAAGGCGTTAAACATCCTCGGTGATATGGCCGAAGAGGGTAAGTTGGATAAGGATATTCTGAAGCTGTTCAAGGAGGCTCTGGAGCAGAAGAAGGATACGCTGCAGCTCTTTCACCAGATGGATGTGCAGGAAGGTGTGTGAGGACTTTTCCGGCAGGTCGGGAGGAGGAGAATTTCTTCCGGATGGTGATAAATCTGAGTCATAAGATGAAACATGCCGTTTTATTCTGATATGGAGCGATACAATATGTAATGATCAGCATGGAGGCTGGCAGAAGGAAATCATGATGCCTGTAAGGCAGACGAGGAGTGTGGATATGCTTGAAATTATACCTTCCTGGGAACATATGGACGATTATCTGGAGTTGGCGGACAAATATGGTCTGGCGTTTGAGTACAATGATTTTTTTGCACCGGAATTGCTGGACGACAGTGCAGGAATAAAGGAACGGATCCGGAATTATAACAGTCTGGGACGTCCTCGGGGAGTGGATACCCTGCATGGCGCCTTTTACGATGTCCTGCCTTTCAGCTGGGACAGCGGTATTCGGAAGAACAGTATTTACAGAATGCGGCAGTCCGTGGAGATCGCGGATGAATTGGGGTGCAGGGGAGTGGTCTTTCACACGAATTTTTCTCCTGATTTTCTGAATAACCATAAGTACAGGAATAACTGGCTGGAATCCATGAGGGAAGTGATCACACAATTGCTTTCCCACAGCAGCTGTGAAATTTATCTGGAAAATATGTTTGATCAGTCTCCGGATGAACTGGCGGAAGTGGCTGCTTTGCTGAGGGATGCGAGCAGATTCGGCATCTGTCTGGATATTGCCCATATGAGGCTGGCTACGGATGAGCCGCGGGAGTGGTTTCGTGTACTGGCGCCTTATATCAGACATTTCCATATCAATGATACGCACCTGAAATATGATGAGCATCTGGCGCTGGGGCAGGGAAGCATTGATTGGAAGGAGATAGAGACGCTGACGGAGGAGTTCGGCTTAAAGGATAAGAGCAGGCTGATCGAGGTCAGCGGCACGGATAAGATACGGGAAAGTCTCAAATACTGTCAAATGATGGGAATTGGATAGAGTACTGGATGATTCTGTGTATAACAAATATTTGATTCGGATGTGTTGACTCCGGGAAGAGGTGGCATATGGACATTCAGAGTGTATTGGATCAGGTGGATATTTACTTTGAGGAAAACAAAGGAGAAGAAGCGGAGAAGTTGATGCGGGACGCTGTTGTGCAGGCTGTGCAGGAACAGGACGACAACAGTCTGCTGCAGTTGCTCAATGAGCTGGTGGGCTATTACCGGGAGGCAGGACAGGCAGAAAATTCTTTTCAGATGGCCGGGCAGGCGATCGCGCAGGCGGAGCGCATGGGGCTGGCGGGTACGGTTCCCTATGCCACCACACTGCTGAATGCGGCGAACGCATACAGAGCAGGGGGAAAGCTGCAGGAGTCTCTGGAGACTTATCAGAAGGTTCAGGAGATTTATGATGCGCAGCTGGAGAAGGATCATATTTTTGTGGCAGGCCTGCAGAATAATATGAGCCTTCTGTATCAGGAAATGCAGCGGTATGCGGAGGCGGAGGAATGCCAGCTGAGGGCATTGGAAATTGTGAGATCAAAAGAAGCTTTTTATGAGACCGGCGTGACTTATGCCAATCTGGCTTCCACCTGTGTACAGTTAGGGAAGACGAAGGAGGCGGAGGGTTACGCTGTTTCATCTATGGAGACTTTTCAAAAGATCGGTGTAAAAGACAGTCATTACGGCGCGGCGCTGGCGGCGCTGGGAGCCTGTCATTATGCAAGGGAAGAATACGAAAGGGCCGGTGATTATTATCGTCAGGCTATGGAACTGGTGGAAACAGGCGTGGGCAGAAATGGAGCGTATTACAGATTGAAGGAGCATGTGGAAGCCTGTGAGAAGGCGGCAGGCAAGGGGCTTGCCATTGCAAGAGAATATTATGAGACTTATGGGAAGCCAATGCTTCAGGAGAAATTCCCGCAGTATCTTGACCGGATCGCTGTGGGACTGGCGGGCAGGGGATCGGACTGCTTTGGCTATGATGACGCCGCTTCCAGGGACCATGACTGGGGGCCGGATTTCTGTATGTGGGTGACGGAAGAGACCTATGCACAGATCGGGAAGCAGCTGGAGGAAGCGTATCAAAGCCTGCCGGGAGAATTTAAGGGTTACCGCAGAGCGCCT
>CAMWWF010000183.1 GCA_947177885.1 uncultured Lachnospiraceae bacterium | reverse complement strand
GCTGGTAGACGTACTGAACCGTTACCTGGCCCTGATTTCGGACTGTATCCTGAAAAACGGCGGCACATTGGATAAATTCATCGGAGATGCGGCCATGGCGTTCTGGGGTGCTCCTCTTCCGCAGAAAGACTACATAATGAACGCAGTAAAGGCCGCTGCGGATATGGTTTCCGGCTCCGCCGCCCTTGCCCGGGAACTGAAAACACTCTATAATCGAAGCGTCTCTTTCGGCATAGGAATCCATGTAGGCCCTGCGGTAGTTGGAAACATCGGCTCCCCGCAGCGAATGGACTATACAGCAATAGGCGATACGGTAAATACGGCGGAGCGGCTGGAGTCCAAAGCCACAGGCGGAGATATCTATCTTTCCAGAGCCGTTGTGGAAGCTCTGGAGAACCGAATTTCGGTGGAGTTTCTGGGAAAAATAGCCCTGAAGGGAAAAGCGGACGATTTTGAAGTTTTTCGTCTGAAAGAAATCAAACCTGTTCCGGAGGATAAGCCGGCAGGCCTGAATCCACAATGAAAGAGCTGAAGGCAAGGTTGCGTCACATAGATACAGACTCAGATTGGAGAAAAAGATATGACAAGGGAAAGTATGAAAAATGTTCTGGAAATAGGTGTGCTTTTGTCCTCGGAACGGGATGTAAACCGTCTGTTGGAAAAAATTCTCATCTGCGCCATGGATCTGACCCGCTGCGACGCCGGGACTCTGTACCTTCTGGACGGCGATTTTCTCAGATTCAAGATCATGCGGAACAATACTTTAAACGACTATTCGGGCGGAGACGGCATAGATCCCGACCTTCCCCCGGTACCTTTGAACAGAGACCATGTGTGTTCCCTTGCGCTTCTCGACAACAGGACCATATTGATAGAGGATGTGAGAAGCTGCAAAGAATATAACTTTTCCGGTTCCATGCGGTACGATGCCCTGACAGGTTATCACACCCGTTCCATGCTGGTAGTCCCCATGCGCAACAGAGAGGGGCAGCAGGTAGGGGTTCTGCAGCTGATCAACGCCCTGGACCGGAGCGGGAATGTATGCGCCTTTGAGGAAGATATGGTGCTGGTGGTGGAGTCCGTGGCCTCCCAGGCGGCCATCACCATCCAGAACGTGAAATATATGCGGGAAATCAAAATTCTGCTCCAGTCCTTTGTGAAAGTAATGTCTTCCGCAGTTGACGAAAGGACACCTTACAACGGCAGCCATCCCCGCCACATGGCGGTATACGGCAGCCGCTTTATTGATTATCTGAATACCAGGGAGGATGCCCCTCACTTTTCCCCTTCCCAAAAGGAAGAACTGCTGATGAGCATCTGGCTCCACGATATCGGCAAGCTTGTGACTCCTCTGGAAGTGATGAACAAGGCAAACCGCCTTTCTCCCGGACAGTACGCGGACTTTACCCACCGCATGGAGGTCATCCGGCTCACTGCCCGAATCCATGCTCTGGAAGGCCGTATTACCCCGGCAGAGCAGGAATCCCTCTGCCGCCGGACCCGGGAAGCCGCGGAACTGGTGGACGCAGCCAATTCTGCCGGTTTCCTGAAAGACGATCTGCTGGAAGAACTGACATGTCTGTACCAGGAGCGTTATACGGGAGCGGACGGCCTCCCTCACCCTTGGATTACGCCGGAAGAATACTCCATGCTCTCCATCCGAAGAGGTACGCTGTCTGAGGAGGAGCGCAAAATCATGGAAGAACATGTGTCCATAACGGATAAGCTGCTGTCTCAGATTCATTTTACCTCGGAACTTTCCCATGTGCGGGAATGGGCGGCTTCCCACCATGAGCTCTTAAACGGTAAGGGATATCCCCGCCGCTTAACGGCAGAGGAAATTCCCACCCAGGTCCGCATTATTACCATTCTGGACATTTTTGACGCCCTGGTGGCCACCGACAGACCATACAAAAAGCCGGTGCCCCTTGAAAAGGCGCTGCAGATTCTGACGGAAAACGCCCTGCAGCGGGGCGAACTGGACCCGAAACTCACAGAGCTGTTTATCCAAAGCAAATGCTGGGAGGACGGTTCCGGCCGTCCCCTGGAATAACCCCCGCTCCCTATGCACATTATCTCTTTTTATTGTGCAGTTGTTTTTGTTGCTTTTTCACTGTATTAAGCGTATCATATATTCAACGGTTAAGGGGAAGGTATCAGTTTTATCCGAAACTCCGGAAATTTTCCGGAAGCATAAATAACAGGAGGACGCATTATGAACGGTGATTCTTATCGCAACAGGAAAAACGGTTTCGAAACCATGGACGGAGGAGGCCGGCCTCCCATCAAAAAGAATGCTGCCGGCAAAATAGCGGGAATTGCAGCAGCCGTAGTCTTTCTGCTCATTCTGGCATTCAACTCTGCCTATGAGATCAAAGAGCAGGAACAGGCAGTACTGATTACCCTGGGAACGCCTCAGGCAGTGACAGAGCCCGGCCTTCATTTTAAGATTCCCTTTATACAGCAGGTGAGGAAGGTCAACACCACCATCCAGGGTCTTGCCATCGGCTACAGTCTGGACACCACCGAATATGATGAGGACGAATCTCTCATGATCACTTCGGATTTCAACTTCATTGACGTGGATTTCTATGTGGAATACCGGTACAGCGATCCGGTGAAAGCTCTGTATGCCTCCAAAAATCCCCTCGGCATTCTGAGAAATACCAGTCAGAGCTGCATCCGTACGGTTATCGGAAGCTACACCGTGGACGATGTACTGACCACCGGAAAAAACGAAATTCAGTCCGCCATCAAAGAAATGATTCTGCAGCGTCTGGAAACCCAGGACATCGGAATACAGCTGGTGAACATCACCATACAGGATTCCGAGCCTCCCACTACAGAAGTCATGGAAGCCTTCAAAGCAGTTGAAACCGCAAAACAGGGCAAGGAAACCGCTCTGAACAATGCAAACAAATACCGCAACGAGCAGCTGCCCTCCGCACAGGCCCGGGCCGACGGCATTATCAAGGACGCGGAAGCGCAAAAGACGGAGCGCATCAACGAAGCAACTGCCCAGGTATCACGGTTTAACGCCATGTACGAAGAATATATCAAAAATCCCGTGATCACCAGACAGCGCATGTTTTACGAAGCCATGGAGGATGTAATGCCCGGTCTGAAGGTGATAATCGAAAGCTCCGGAGGGACCACACAGACCATTTACCCCCTGGACTCTTTCACCGGCCAGACATCCGACGGAGAATCCGGCAGCGGCAGCCAGACCTCTGACCCCCGCCGGACAGAGGCAAATCCTGCAGGTTCCGACGTCTCCGGTACAGAAGACGCTGAAGCCTGACACCCCACTATCACTGACAGTTTATAAAACGGAAAGGATACACCATATGAAAATTGCAAAACGAGTGGTACTTATTGTGGTATTGTTTTTACTTTTGATCACCGGGGCGTCCAGCATTGTGATTACCCAGGAAAACGAGTACAGTCTGATCCGGCAGTTCGGAAAGATTGATCATGTGGTTTCCCAGGCAGGCATCAGCTTTAAAGCGCCCTTTATCCAGACCGTGGACACCCTGCCCAAGCAGACGCTGCTGTACGATCTGTCCCCCTCCGACGTAATCACCAGCGACAAGAAGACCATGATCTGTGACAGTTACATTCTGTGGCGCATCAGCGATCCTCTGAAATTCGCCCAGACCCTGAATTCCTCCATCACAAACGCGGAAAGCCGCCTTGACGCCATTGTGTACAATTCTACCAAAAACGTAATCAGCAGCACCACACAGGAGGATGTGATCTCAGGACGGAACGGTCAGTTGTCCGCCTCAATCATTGACAATATCGGAAACTCTCTTGACCAATACGGCATAGAGCTTCTCACCTATGAGACCAAAAAGCTGGATCTTCCCAACGACAATAAGGCTGCCGTCTATGAACGGATGATTTCCGAGCGGGACAACATAGCCGCCACGTACACTGCGGAAGGCAGCTCCGAGGCACAGATGATACGCAACACCACGGACAAGGAAGTAACCGTGCTGCTGTCCGAAGCCGAAAAGGAAGCAGCCATTCTCATTGCGGAAGGGGAGGCGGAATATATGAAGATTTTGTCTGCCGCTTACAACGACCAGTCAAAGCAGGAGTTTTACTCCTTTGTCAGAAGCCTGGATGCCCTGAAGCTCTCCATGGAGGGCGGCAATAAAACCGTTATCCTCTCACCGGATTCTCCCATTGCACAGATTTTTTATATAAAATAGGCCTTTGGGAGAATCTATAGGTAAGATATGCAGCGCCAGGACTTCCGGAACTTCAAAATAATAACTACAAAAATATCAAAAAATATGTTAAAATCAAAAAAGATAAAAAAATGATTAAAATCAGGAAAGGAAACATTACATGGCACAGAATCCAATTGTAACCATCACCATTGAAGGAGGGGGTGTGATAAAGCTTGAGCTGTATCCCGAAATCGCCCCCAATACCGTAAACAATTTCATCAGTCTGATTCAAAAGAATTTCTATGACGGATTGATCTTTCACCGTGTCATCAAAGGCTTTATGATTCAGAGCGGATGCCCCGACGGCACCGGTATGGGCGGCCCCGGATACACTATTAAGGGAGAGTTTACACATAACGGCGTAGTGAACAACCTGAAGCATACGGAGGGTGTCTTGTCCATGGCCCGGTCCATGCAGCTTGATTCCGCAGGCTCCCAGTTTTTCATTATGCACAAAAACGCTGCCCATCTGGACGGCAGCTATGCCGCCTTCGGAAAAGTAATAGAAGGTATGGACGTAGTGAACCGCATCGCCGAAACCCCAACGGATTATATGGACAAACCCCTGCAAAAGCAGGTAATGCAGAGCGTTACCGTTGATACTTTCGGTGTGGAATATCCGGAACCGGAAAAAATGTAGAAAATCCGGAGAAAAAAGTGATTGGATGATGTCAATATCGTGGCCTGCCATTCATATTTTGTTTACAAATCATTCAATCTATTTTCAATTAAATAACATGGTTTAGACATTTCTTTTCTGTATACTATAAACATACAAAACAGACAGTCACATGTAAACAGCTGCCACAGTTAATTGCTTTTAAATAACTTTTTCATAATAAACGCCAGGAAACTTCGGTTTCCTGGCATCCTCCCTTTCAGGGAGTTTTTTTATTTCCCCAATCCTTCCGCCCTCCGGCCGGCCTTGTAAATCCGATCATAAAAGGATAAAAACAGCTGCCCTGTTTCTTAACAGAGGCAGCCGTTTTCGTTATTTTCTGTCAATTGTCGTATGCCGGTTCATCCGTGCAGGTCTTTTCAGGCCTTTCCAACAGAACCGAACAATTCCATCTTTTCCTTTACGGTATCCTTAATGGCCTGAGCGCCGGGAGCCAGAAGCTTGCGGGGGTCGAATCCCTTGCCTTCCTGATCCTTGCCTGCCTCGATGTACTTGCGGGTAGCGGCAGCAAAGGCCAGCTGGCATTCGGTATTTACGTTAATCTTTGCCACGCCCAGAGAGATGGCTTTCTGAATCATATCGGCAGGAATGCCTGTTCCGCCGTGAAGAACCAGAGGCAGCTCACCGGTAAGCTGCTGAACCGCATCCAGTGTCTCAAAGCTCAGACCCTTCCAGTTTTCGGGATACTTTCCGTGAATATTGCCGATACCTGCTGCCAGGAAATCCACACCCAGATCCGCAATGGCCTTGCACTCCTTGGGATCGGCACACTCGCCCATTCCTACCACGCCATCTTCTTCTCCGCCAATGGAACCTACTTCGGCTTCAATGGATATTCCCTTGCCATGCGCTGCGGCAACCAGCTCTGTGGTTTTTGCAACGTTCTCTTCAATGGGATAGTGAGAACCGTCAAACATAATGGATGAGAAACCTGCTTCAATACACTTGTAGCAGTGTTCGTAAGAGCCATGATCCAAATGAATTGCCACAGGCACGTCAATATCCAGATCCTTCAGCAGACCGTTTACCATGCCTACTACTGCATGATATCCGCCCATGTACTTGCCTGCGCCTTCGGACACACCGAGAATAACAGGAGATTTGCACTCCTTTGCCGTCTGCAGGATTGCCTTCGTCCACTCCAGGTTATTAATATTGAACTGTCCTACTGCATAATGACCTGCCTTTGCTTTTTTCAACATTTCTGTTGCAGAAACTAACATACTACCTTACCTCCATTTTCTATTTGCATTAATTCCCCGCAATCTGCATTGCAGGGAAACAGCCTCAATTTCAACTATATCTTATCTCTTTGCTTCGGATTTTTTGCATCCTTTTTCACTCTGATCTCTAT
>CAMWWF010000182.1 GCA_947177885.1 uncultured Lachnospiraceae bacterium | reverse complement strand
TAAAACGGGATTTGAAAGCCGCAGAAAATAAGGGCTGGAGAATCCGAGAGGCTATGATTGAAGGACAGGAGGAAAAGGATATGGCAGATTCATCAACCCGCGTAGCACTGGTAGGGATCATTGTGGAGGATCGGGAAGCGGCCGCTCGCATTAACGGGCTGCTCCACGAATACAGTGAATATGTCATCGGCAGGATGGGGATCCCTTATCGGGAGAAGCAGCTGAATGTGATCAGTGTGGTGCTGGATGCCCCTCAGAGCATTGTCAGCGCCCTGTCGGGAAAGCTTGGTATGATCCCGGGCGTCAGCAGCAAATGTGTGTATGGCAGCAGATGAGCAAGCTTTGGCACTTTCCCGTATGGCGGTGGGATCGGATTCACGGGTGTTGTTTCCCCGGGCAACAAAGTCAGGTGGACATGCCTGTATGTACCTTTGGCGGATGCCGCAAGGAACACAATACCAGGGTGTCAAAGGAACATCTTCTGCCCACAGCACAACAGGGTTGATACCCCGTTGTTTACAGCGGGGTATTTAATTATGAACAGGAAAGAGATCAGCAGAAAGAGATCAAGGAAAAGAGATCAGTGGAAAGAAATCAGTGAAATAAGATCATGTATAACAAAATCGGAGAAACTGATTCGAAAAAATATTTGTGTTTTTAACGGGTTCATGTTATAATTCTAAAATGACTGTGACTGTGTCCTACATTTTACGGGGAACAGATTAACATAGATGAGACACAGTAATATGAAGGAGGAAATATCACAATGAGTTTACAGGTAGAAAAATTGGAGAACAATATGGCGAAGCTGACCATTGAAGTTCCTGCGGAAGAGCTGGAGAAGGCACTTGAGAGCGCTTTCCGGAAGAATAAGAACAGGATCAGCATTCCCGGTTTCCGCAAAGGTAAGGCGCCCCGCAAGATGATCGAGCAGATGTATGGCAAGGAAGTATTCTACGAGGATGCGGCAAATGAGCTGATTCCTGATGCATATGACAAGGCAGTGGAAGAATGTGAAGAAGAGATCGTTTCCAACCCCAGGATCAATGTCACCCAGTTGGAGGCGGGCAAGCCTTTTATTTTTACGGCGGAAGTGGCTTTGAAGCCCGAAGTGACACTGGGCAAGTATAAGGGCGTCAAGGTGGACAAGATCGATGTGGCAGTCTCCGATGATGAGGTGAATGCGGAGATCGACCGGGAGAGAGAGAAGAATGCAAGAACCGTTGACATCACAGACAGGGCGGTTAAGGACGGTGATGTGACAGTTCTGGATTTTGAGGGATTTGTGGACGGAGAGGCTTTTGAAGGCGGCAAGGGAGAGGATTACCCTCTGACCATCGGTTCCGGCGCATTCATTCCCGGTTTTGAGGAGGCATTGATCGGTGCGGAGATTGGCAGGGAGACAGATGTAAATGTGACTTTCCCCGAAGATTACCAGGCTGCGGAACTGGCAGGTAAGCCGGCTGTGTTTAAGTGCACCATCAAGAAGATTCAGGAGAAGCAGCTTCCCGAGCTCGACGAGGATTTTGTGGAAGAGGTATCTGAAGAGAGCGATACCGTGGAAGAGTATAAGGAAGAGATCCGGAAGAAGCTGGCTGACAGAAAAGAGGCTGACGCGAAGAGCGCTAAGGAAGACGCTGTCATTGATGCCATCATTGCCGATGCGAAGATGGATGTCCCGGATGCAATGGTGGAAACACAGCAGAGACAGATGGTGCAGGAGTTTGCACAGAGAATGCAGGCGCAGGGCATTTCCATGGATCAGTATATGCAGTTCACCGGTACGGATACCAATATGCTTCTGGAACAGGCTAAGCCCCAGGCTCTGAAGAGGATCCAGTCCCGTCTGGTTCTGGAGGCTGTGGCAGCGGCTGAGAAGATCACAGCTTCCGAGGAAGAGTTTGAGGAAGAAGTTAAGACCATGGGCGAGGCTTACCAGATGGAGATCGATAAAGTGAAGGAGCTCCTGGGCGAGAGCGGCAAAGAACAGGTCATGGAAGACCTCTGTATCAAGAAAGCCGTGGAATTCGTGGTGGAAAACGCGAAGGAGGGCAAGCCCGCTGCAAAGAAGTCCGGCAAGAAGGCAAAAGATGTGGATGAGGGAGCTGCGGAGACTGCTTCTGAGGAGGCATAATTTCGGGCCGCCGGTCGCAGAATGGCGGTGACAGATCCCGTACAAAGGAGGTTGTACCCGTTTTAGAGGGTACAACCTTTAAAAATTTTATAAAATAATGCCTTTCTCGTTGAAAAAGAATGTTAAGTGGGATATTATGTAAAAGTAGTAAAGGGAAATATAAGAATATATAATATTGATTGGAGGATTTACAATGAGTTTAGTGCCTTATGTCATTGAGCAGACAAGTAAGGGTGAGAGATCTTATGATATTTATTCCAGACTTTTAAAGGATAGAATTATATTTTTGGGAGAAGAGGTAAATGATACTTCTGCAAGCATTGTGGTAGCACAGCTTCTGTTCCTGGAGGCGGAAGATCCCGAGAAAGATATCCATCTGTATATCAACAGTCCCGGAGGTTCCGTTACAGCCGGCATGGCAATCTATGATACCATGCATTATATTAAGTGCGACGTGTCCACCGTATGTATCGGAATGGCTGCAAGCATGGGGGCATTCCTGCTGGCGGGAGGTGCGAAGGGCAAGAGGTTTGCGCTTCCCAACGCGGAGATCATGATCCATCAGCCTCTCGGCGGTACCCAGGGGCAGGCTACGGAGATCGAGATCGCGGCAAAGCATATTCTGCGGACCAAGGAGAAGCTGAACCGCATGCTTTCCGAAAATACCGGGAAAGATTATGAGACGGTCTGTGCAGATACGGAGCGTGACAACTGGAAGAGTGCGGAAGAAGCGCTGGAATATGGCCTGATCGACATGGTGATCACCACTCATGACACCCAGGGCGATAAGTAAATAACAATTAGGAGTAAGACAATGGCGACAAAAATGACCAATGGTAATGACATTAGATGCTCGTTCTGCAATAAGACACAGAGTCAGGTCCGCAAGCTCATCGCGGGCCCTGCGGGTGTATATATCTGTGACGAGTGTATTGATATCTGTGCCGATATCCTGGAGGAAGAAATGGAGGATGAAGAGCTGGATGAAGCGGTTCATCCGGAGATCAATCTGTTAAAACCGATCCAGATCAAAACCTTTCTTGACGAATATGTAGTAGGCCAGGAGGAAGCGAAGAAGGTGCTTGCCGTATCCGTGTATAATCATTATAAGCGTGTGACGGCGCCGAAGGATCTGGATGATATCGAACTGCAGAAGAGCAATATCATCATGGTAGGCCCTACCGGTTCCGGTAAGACTTACCTGGCGCAGACACTGGCAAAGATCATCAATGTTCCCTTTGCCATTGCGGATGCCACCACACTGACCGAGGCCGGTTATGTGGGTGAGGATGTGGAAAACATCCTGTTAAAGCTGATCCAGGCCGCGGATTATGATGTGGAGCGGGCGCAGTATGGGATTATTTATATTGACGAGATCGATAAGATCACAAAAAAGGGGGAAAACGTATCCATCACCAGAGATGTATCCGGTGAGGGCGTACAGCAGGCTCTTTTGAAGATTGTGGAAGGAACGGTGGCCAGCGTACCTCCCCAGGGAGGCAGAAAGCATCCCCATCAGGAGCTGATCACCATCGATACCTCCAATATCCTGTTTATCTGCGGAGGGGCTTTTGACGGACTGGAGAAGATTGTGGAGTCCAGACTGGACCGCAAGGCCATCGGATTTAATACCGAAATATCTCAGAAGACGAATAAGGAGCTGAGTGATCTGCTGCAGGAGGTGACTCCCCAGGATCTGGTAAAATTCGGCCTGATCCCTGAATTTGTAGGACGTGTACCGATCTGTGTGTCCCTGCGGGGACTGGACAGGGATGCTCTGGTGCGGATCCTGAAGGAGCCTAAGAATGCGCTGATCAAGCAGTATCAGAAGCTGTTCGACATGGATGAGGTACAGCTGTCCTTTGAGGACGAGGCCGTAGAGGCAATCGCGGACAAAGCATTTGAACGAAAGACGGGAGCCCGGGGACTACGTTCCATTATGGAGAGTGTTATGATGGATACCATGTACAGGATACCGTCCGACGATACCATTGAAGAGTGCATTATTACCAAAGAAGCGGTGGAGGGCGACAGCGAGCCGTTGACATTGCAAAAGGGAGAGCAGCGTTCCCATCGTCTGGAAACTGCCATATAG
Organism: uncultured Lachnospiraceae bacterium; assembly: GCA_947177885.1. Next base: position 2,059 of record CAMWWF010000182.1, on the reverse strand, counting down.
GGAAAGATTCATGATCATAAAAAATGTCAGTCTGGAGACGGTCTGCGGTATCACCAGCAAGATTCCCGAAAACAAGCTTCCGGAGGTGGCTTTTGCGGGAAAGAGTAATGTGGGGAAGTCTTCTTTGATCAATGCTCTGATGAACCGCAAATCGCTGGCACGCACCAGTTCACAGCCGGGCAAGACCCAGACAATCAACTTTTACAATATTAACGATGCCCTGTACTTTGTGGATCTGCCGGGATACGGGTATGCCAGAGCCAACGAGGCGGTCAAAGCCCAGTGGGGCAGGATGATCGAGAATTATCTGCATCGTTCCAAACAGCTGCAGACAGTGTTCCTGCTCATTGATATCCGGCATGAGCCTTCCGAAAATGACAGGATCATGTACGACTGGATCCGCAGGAACGGGTATCATCCCGTTATCATTGCCACAAAGCTGGATAAGATCAAGCGGAGCCAGATACAGAAGCAGATGAAGCTGATCCGTACAACTCTGGAGGTGGAACCGGATACGGTCATCATTCCGTTTTCAGCCGAAACAAAGCAGGGGCGGGAAGAAATTTATGAGCTGCTGGAGCAGCTTTCTTCTCCCTGATCGGGGAATGTGAAACGGATATGGGGACGGCATTCTCTGCAGCCTGCCTGTATGATTAAGGCAGTCGGAAACAGAAAGAATGCGGATAAGGGGTATGTCCATGAGAAAGTACAGTAAGGCATTGGTCAATCTGGCCATTGCGGTAGCGGTATTGCTGGCAGTTGTCTTTTTGCTGCCGAGAGCGGTTTTTTTCTTTATGCCATTTGTGGTGGGCTGGCTGATTTCTCTGATAGCAAGCCCAATGGTACGTTTTTTTGAAGACAAGATCAAATTGAAGCGAAAGATCGGCAGCGCGTTTGTCATTATTTCCGTCATTGCGCTGGTGGTACTTATCATCTATTTTGTCTTGTCATGGCTTATTGAGCAGGGGGCAGGCCTGGTGAGGGCGCTGCCTGAAATGTGGTCCGGCATGGAAGCCGATCTGAATGACATCGGACATAAGTTTGGTGCTTTGTTTAATAAGCTTTCACCGGATGTGAAATCGGGATTTGCAGATGCGGCGGGACGTATCGGAGAATCTCTGGGCGACTTTTTCGGAGAACTCGGCACGCCCACCATCGCCGCGGCAGGGAGTTTTGCCAGACAGCTTCCGTCGATTTTCATCGGTCTGATCATGGCGCTCCTGTCGGCTTACTTTTTTGTGGCTGAGAGAAATGTGATCAGCGAATGGTTCCGCAGGCACACACCGGCGGTTGTGCAGCTTCAGTATCGTGCGATGCGGAACAGCCTGCGGAGATCCGTGGGGGGATATCTGAAAGCCCAGTTGAAGATTGAGGTGTGGATGTACCTTTTGCTGCTGATTGGCCTTGGCCTGCTCAAGGTCAACTATTATGCGCTGATCGCGCTGGTAATCGCTTTTCTGGATTTTCTGCCTTTTCTCGGAACCGGTACGGTACTGGTTCCCTGGGCTGTGATCAAGGTGCTTGCAGGGGATTTCAAGATGGCTCTCTGGCTGTTGATCATCTGGGGCGCGGGACAGCTGGCAAGGCAGCTGATCCAGCCGAAGATCGTGGGAGATTCCATCGGGGTACCGCCGCTTCCCACTCTGTTCCTGCTGTACATAGGATATAAAGTCGGGGGGATCGTAGGAATGATCATTGCGGTTCCTCTGGGGCTTCTCATCTATACGATGTATCAGGAAGGCACTTTCGATACGACGAAGAACAGCTTTTTGATCCTGGTGTCAGGCATCAACCGGTTCAGACGACTGAAAAAGGAAGATCTGGCCGATGTGGCGGCAATGACGATCAAAAATCAGGAACTGATGAATGAGATGAAAAGGCCAAATGAAGACCTGACGCAGGAGAGTGAATGAAACGGTCCGAACAGGGACCTGACGCAGGAGAGTAAGCGAAACAGGTTCAATTGCGAATCCGGGAAGTGGAGAATTAAAAAAATAGAATATTTATGAAACTTTTTAACGGGTAAATCAGTCTAATAATGTAGAGAGTGTGAAAACGC